>CAZHBL010000759.1:0-2643 GCA_964530105.1 uncultured Pirellulales bacterium
AATTTCATAAGCCGGAAAAGATAAACAGCGACCGGGCGGAAAGTTATCACTGCTTTTCCAGCAACGGCCGCTGGATCGTTTTCAGCAGCAAGCGCCAGGATGGACAATCCACGCATCCTTATTTTAGCTACTTTGACTCTAACGGCGAATTCAGCAAGCCGTTTCTGCTGCCGCAGAAGGACCCGGCATATCAGCAATCACGCGTCATTGTTTACAACATCCCGGAATTCGTGACCGGCCCGGTCAAAATCCCGCCGCAAAAGCTGATAAAGACCGCCTGGTCCGACAGAATAGTCAAAGCAAAGCTCGATCCCAGGGTGGGCACGAAACAGGGCGAGCAAACTGAAGAAACGCCCTATAAATCCACCCTCCATGATGCCGGCCCCTGAAATTGGGTTTGAATTTTCAAATTAGGCTCTGTTGAATGCCGTTGTTTCGGATTTAAGATATGAGAGTTGCCTGCAAACAAGTTGTAAAAAAAGATGTGACTCAATATAGTGATGCCTGTTCTCACTTATGCGATAACCTTAACGAGCGACACGGAAGCCGATGTAGTCGCTGTCGCCGGGGCCGACGCCGCCACTGGCCGGGGGCAGATACCATCCGCGGTAAGCACAGCGGACGTTCATGGGGCCATCGTCCCAGCAGCCGCCTCTGACAAAATGATAGCCCGTGTGATCGAACGGCTCTGGATTGCCCGGATAGGATTTGGCCTGGTCGGCCACCCATTCATAGGCGTTGCCCACCATATCCATGCACCCGTAAGGGCCGGCTCCATCCGGATAACTGCCTACCGGAGCGCTTTGATTCGTTTTGTATCCGCCGGCTGCGGGATTGTGGTCATCGGGATTGTTGCACTTTTCCGGATCCCATGTGTCACCCCAGGGCCAGATATTTGCGTGCTGATTCTTTTCGTCCCATCTTGCGGCTTTTTCCCATTCCGCTTCGGTTGGCAACCTTCCGCCCGCCCATTTGCAGTAAGCCTCCGCTTCGTAATATGTCACGCCTACGACGGGATGCTCGTCGGTTTGGATGAAGAACGGGTGAGCGAATCCGTGGCCGATCCATTCCTGTTCGGCTGCCCAATGCTCCGGTTCATCGCGCTGCTCGTCGGCGTTTGGTCTTACGATGCGACTGAACTTGCCGTACATACCTGCATAAACGATCTGGTCGCTCTGTTTCCATTTCCAACCCTCAGGCGACCAATAACTGGGATCCTTATACCCGCCGGCTTCAATGAACCTGCGGTACTGGCCGCGCGTCACTTCGTATTTACCTATCTCATAGGTCGGGAGGTGAACAGAGTGCTGGGGAAATTCCTCAGGAACTCCGAATCCCTCATGGCCGTTATTACCCATCAGGAAACTCCCACCGGGGATAGTTATCATTTCGCCCAGACGATTCTCTGCGAGCGTAATCTTTCCGAGAGGGTACCAGCCTTCGGCATCGCGGCCGGAGATGGCGAGTTTGACTTTTGGTTTGTCCGAATTCAGGTCGAGGATGCCGATTTGCAGGTCGTACTCGCCGGCGGGCATATTCGCCGGGACCGTGACCGCGTTGTCGTAGAGATTATCGCCCGGCAGCCAGGTTCTTATGTCGGCGCCGGTGGTGAGTATTTCCGTCTTTTCATCGCTATTGAGGCGAAGGGCGAGGGGGAATTTCCTGTAACACGGCGCTACACCGGCGTTTTCCCACCATGAGGTGAAAGATAGCTTCTCGCCGGGCTTTAGCTCGGACGGGTAGGTGAACCTGCGAAGAATGAATCTGTATCCCATTGCCCGCAGCCAGCTATCGACCGACGGCTGCCAATCCTCGGGCACGGGCGAGGACTTGGCGTTGAAGGAAGAGATGTGCCATTTGAGCGACTCGGCGATTATGTGGTCGACGTCCCAGCCCATATCCTTCCAATGTTGCATCACCCAACAGACCTCTAAAGTCACCGGCGCCTTTTTCCATGCGTCCTTTACGCCGAAATTGATTATCCCCTGCGGATAAGCATCGTTCATGTGCGACCACGTGGGGCTGAATCCTCCCATGTCGCCCAGACAATCCACCCTCCAGCCGACGTTCGCGCGGGAAAGCGCGTAGCCGTTCGTCTTTTCGTCGGTCAGGAGCATTACAAGAGGCGTTTGCTTAAACGAGTCGATGTAGGCGTCAACCAGTGCTCGTCTGGTTTTGTCAGTCAGTAACTCCGAGCCTGCACCTTCGCCCCAGGCGCCGACTATCGCAACGTCCACGCTTTCGAGGTCGGCGTGTCCGTCATATCGTTTGCCGAGGTCTTTTATCATGGCAGTGAAGTGCTTGACATATCGCGGGTCCTCAGGATCGACCTGCCATTTCTTTTCCCGCCAGTTTTTTTTGTCGCCGACCAGACTGCGGTACCAGCCGGGTACGTCGTTCTGATTGCCCGTTCCGTATGGAGCTATGCGCAGCATCAGGGTTTGATTTCGCTGACGTGCGGTCTTAAGGGCCTTATCTATCAGGTCCCAGCGATATTCGCCCATTTCCGGCTCGATGAATTTCCAATATATTCGGAAGTAGGCTATCGTCGTATCTGGATAGTCTTGGTTTTTCAAGTCGCCGTCGAAGTCCTGATAGACGATAGGCTTGCCCTCGGTCCAGCCTTTGGCTTCGTTTAGCGTG
>CAZHBL010000760.1:0-2642 GCA_964530105.1 uncultured Pirellulales bacterium
GGTTTTTACAGCGCCGAGGACGCCGACAGCGAAGGCAGGGAGGGGACTTTCTACCTGTGGGATCCCAAGCAAGCAGCTTCGGTGTTAGACGAAGAACATGCCCGGGTGTTCAACGCTTACTATGGCGTAACAAATGAAGGTAATTTTGAAGAAGGCAAGACGATTCTCAATATAACAACATCGATAAAGCAATTGGAGAAGGAGTTCCAAAAGGACCAGGCTCCTATTGAGAATATTCTAACTGCCGCGCGGACCAGGCTCTTTATTGAACGGGCAAAAAGAATCAGGCCGCATCGAGACGAAAAAATCATTACAGCCTGGAACGGGCTGATGATCTCGTCACTGGCTTACGGTGGGGCGGTTCTGGATGAAGAAAAGTACATAGAAGCCGCCAGGCATTCGGCGGAATTCATATTGAGCACCTTGCACAAAAATGGCAGATTGATGCGATACTATCGAGATGGCCGAGTGGTCGAGAAGGCATTTCTCGACGACTATGCTTTTACGGCGATGGGCATGCTGGACCTTTATGAGGCGACATTTGATGTAAAATGGCTCATCGAGGCCAAATCGCTCAGCAACCAGATGATCGATTTGTTCGCCGATACGGAGAGGGGGGGATTTTTCCTGGCCGGCAAGGACGGCGAGAAACTGATCACCAGCACAAAATCAGGCTCCGACGGAGCTATTCCATCCGGCAATTCGGTCGCGGCTTTGCTTTTAATTAAACTCGGCAGGTTGACCATGGATCAACATTTCACCGAGTTGGGCGGCAAAGTTCTCGAAACATTCTCTCAACAGTTGGAACAATCACCTGCTTATTCGTCCGCAATGCTCAGAGCATTAGACTTCCGGCTAGGGCCGGGGCAGGAGATAATAATTGCCGGTAATGCCGATGCACCGGATGTAAAACAGATGCTCAAGCTAATACACGACACATTTTTACCGAACGCGGTTGTGTTGCTGCACGAATCCAATAAGGTGAATTCCGCTCTTTACAATACCGTGCCGTTTATAAAGAACCAGACTGCAATAGAAGGCAAAGCAACCGCATACGTGTGTGAGAATTACGTCTGCAAAAAACCTGTCAACAATATCGATGAATTCGAGAATATTATTGCCGGAACGGCTGCAAATAAATGATAATGAAAAGATTAGAGAAGGAAAAAAAGACAATAGCAATAATGATACGGATATTCTGCGGCGTTCATCATGGAACCGGGAGGAAGCTTTTATGTCCGACATGTACGGAGCTTTTGGATTACGCCAAAGAACGTCTGAATAAATGCCCTTACGGCGATGACAAAGGTGCCTGTTCAAAATGTAAAATTCACTGCTATAAACCCGGCATGAGAAAACAAATCACTGATGTGATGCGCTTTTCAGGCCCCAAAATGGTCAGAAAACATCCTTTACTTGCGATCGATCACTTGTTAAGGATTAAGTCTTCAAGACAACGGAAAACTATATCCTGAAATTGATAGTATTTGATGAGGTATTTTAATATGGTCTTACGAAATATTGTGAAAATAGATGAGGAAAAATGTAACGGCTGCGGTTTGTGCGTGAATGCCTGCGCCGAAGGCGCGATAAAGATAATTGATGGTAAAGCCAGGCTTGTCAGCGAGATTTACTGCGACGGCCTTGGGGCATGTCTCGGGCACTGCCCCGAAGATGCGATAACTATAGAGCAACGAGAGGCTGAAGATTTTGACGAAGAAGCAACCGAGGCATATCTGGCCGAAGAGAAAAGCTCGCAAGTTCAGACTGATTTTGTCTGTCCCGGCATGGCTCCGAAACAATTGAAAACGAAGGTCGTGCCGGACGATACAACTCCCACTGGAGCAATGCAGTCCCAGCTTGGCCAGTGGCCGGTGCAGTTGAAGCTCGTATCGCCTCACGCACCATATTTTGCCGGGGCCGATTTGCTGCTGGTGGCGGACTGCGTGCCGTTCGCGATGGGCGATTTTCACAACCGTTTTCTAAAGGACCACAATATTGCCGTAGGTTGTCCGAAACTGGACGATGTACAGTTTTATATAGAGAAGCTGGCAGCAATACTGCAGGCGAACAAACTTAACAGCTTGACCGTAATTCATATGGAAGTTCCTTGCTGTTCCGGCCTGACTCACGTTGCACGACAGGCTATCGCCAAAAGCAATATTGAAATGACTTTCGAAGATGTTACAATTGACTTGCAGGGTAATGTAAGCCGAACCGAAACAATATAAATTTAATCTCATGCTCGGAAACAGCGGTTGTTAGTCGAGCAGTGAATAGACAATGGTTGATTTCATTAAACTGATAATCACGGATTTCTGGGGCACGATAGCCGAAATGTCGCCGTACCTGCTGTTTGGCTTTTTTGTCGCCGGGCTGCTTTCCGTATTGGTCTCGCAGCAGCTTGTGGAAAAACATCTTGGCGGCGGGGTGCTGTGGCCTCTGCTGAAGGCATCGATTTTTGGAGTTCCGCTGCCCTTGTGCTCGTGCGGCGTCATTCCGGTCTCGATGTCGCTGCACAAACACGGAGCGAGCAAAGGCTCCACGATAGCATTTCTTCTTTCAACGCCGCAGACCGGCGTGGACAGTATCTTCGTGACATTGAGCCTGCTGGGCCCTGTCTTTGCCGTTTTCAGGCCGGT
>CAZHBL010000761.1:0-2642 GCA_964530105.1 uncultured Pirellulales bacterium
TATATGTTGAGTCCCGGTCCAGTTGCAAACTTCGCCAGGAAGGATCATGCTGACGAACTACAGTCAGACCGAAAACCTGCCTCTTTTGCAGTGCCTGATAAAGCGCCTGAGTAATATCGGCAGAAATCTCGGGATAGCTCGAATCGTTATCCAGCTCAACAATAGCAACCCTTCCAATGGTACTAAGTTTATTGTTCGGATTCAGATAATAATAATCCGATACCGGTACAGAGGCGCTATGAGTTCGGCAGCCGGACAAAAGGATTGCCAATAATAAAAATATCATGCCCCATGATTTGCGGCTTGCAGCTCGCAACCTTTGTCTCGAATAACGGGCGATAAACGATGAGTTACGAGTCAAAAGATACGATAATACCATTGTCGGTCTGTTCATTCGATTCACCTAATATTTATCGTTTTCTGCTATTAAGGCTGATCAGGCTTATTCAGCGATGCGATGGCTGAGCCTACAGTTGACGCGTTCTCTGCTCTGGCCGATTCTGTGGTGACCTGCCCGCCGAGAACTTTAAGTATCCGAAGCAGCGTTTCCAACTGAGCTGTTTCGGCATTACGCATTTCATTACGGAAACCGAGGATGTCGGCTTTCCAATTGTTCAATTCAACGCGCATCTCGATGAGAAGGTTATTGGCTTCAGCTAATTCCTTTTGCGCCTGCTGTAGTTGGGCATCGAGAGAAACAACCTGCTCATTAAGCTGACGGTTTTGGGCGATAACGTCCTGGTTTTGCTGCCGTAATTCAGCCGCCTCCCCAGTGAGCCTGGCGTATTCTCCCGATAATTTCATCGCCGACTCGACTACAGTGGGGCCTTCCGGATCGGGCTCCCGGAACCTTTTAGCAACAGAATCATTCTGCTGTCTTTCGACAGCAGCATAATCGACGGCAAGCTCCTCCGGTTTTTGAGCGGATGAGCAGCCCGGGAGCAGAAATATCGGAACCAATAAAAACACTAAACCGATTATCTTCTTTTTGGTTTGCATTGTATTTTTCTCCATATTAATCTCATTTACTTTAGTATCTTGATAACAACATTTTACGTTTGGGGATCATCCGGAGCCTGTGCCGCGGCACCGGCATATTCGCACTTTAAGGACATTTTTGCCCCGCAGGAACAGGTTACTTCTATTACGGCGTATTCCGGATGATTTTCCAGGATACGTACCTTTGGTGCAGATGAAGCCGCGATTCCATGCTTCGGCAAATTTAATCCGGCGTTTGCCGCATCGAGATGGAATTGGCCTTCGAGCTTAACATCATTTCTCTTTAAAATCCGCCCTGCTGTTCTTATCATTTATTGTCCTAACTCTTCTTTATCGATTACATTTAAGCACAGTAATCGATCCCAATATTGTCGGAATTAATATCACTTTTGTTGCCGGTCTGCTCTTCCGGCGGAGTTTCTTCGCCCCGGGCGGATTCGTCTTTTTTCTCATTTTCATGATGTAATTTCTGCCGGCGTTTTCTTTCTTCGCGTTCTTTTACCGGAGTCAAGCCCGAGATATTTTTCAAACTCTGCACGGGCTTTATCATATTGGAATCATAATCTGCCATCTTTCCACTGCCTTAACTTTACAGACAAATTAAATAAAGCACTTGCGTGCAGTTGGCTGACACGTGACTCGGTAATTTCTAAAATCTCAGCGGTTTGTTTCATTGTCAGTTGTTGCTGGTAATAAAGCAGAATCACCTGCCGTTGTTTTTCGGACAATTGCCGTATCGCCTCTGTTAACTTATCTATAAGCTCTTCTCGTTCGATCTTTTCTTCAGGAGCGACCGGATGTGCTGACGCCAAAAGATTACTAAGCACGGGTGCATCCTCGCCAAAGCCGTCAAGCGAGATAAAATGCTGCGCCCGGTCGTTTTCGAACGTTTCATAAAGCTCCTCAAGAGTAATTCCAACTTTTTCAGCCAATTCGGTATCGGCCGGAGGGATTCCTGTCTGCTCGGTGATCTTCCGGCTGATCTGATGGGCCATGCCAATCCGCTTTCTGAGGTTATCAGGCATAAAGGACCAGCCTCTCAGTTCATCGAGAATAGCACCTTTGATCCTGATATAAGCATAGGTTTTGAATTCGACCTGGTGAGAAGGATCGAAATCGCGAGCGGCCCTGACGAGCCCGACAGTTCCCGCCGAGACCATATCTTCAAATGATAACGGAGGCTTCAAATATGTTACGACCCGCCTGGCTATCTTGTTAACCATGGGCAGAAGTTCGGCTATCTGTTCGTTCTCGATTTCTCCACGGACAGATTTTTGTTGGACAGAGTATGCGCGCAGGGCAACATTATTTAGATGCTTTCGGCTCTTGCCGGCAAACCTGTCCTCACTGATGTCTTTAGTCTGTACCGACACTGCCCTTTTCCTCAAATCTCATTTTTTTATTAGCTCCAAAACCAGAGTCGTCCTGCTGATTCACCTGGTTTGCTATTATCGCTTCGACCAAAATAGCATTTATCGCTCTCACAGCCCATCCTCCCGCTACATACGCAAGCACCGCCCCTATCAGCGCTCTCTTACAGCAAACAAACGGCGAAAGGCCGCAAAACCATCCAACTAAGCTCAAGACAAAAAAACATATCACTGCAATGCTTACTGCAATTGATCTAACGTGTAGCGGCATAA
>CAZHBL010000762.1:0-2641 GCA_964530105.1 uncultured Pirellulales bacterium
ACCAATTCTTCGCCGCCGCCGGTTACAACAAGCGTTGAGGCAGCCGAGGCGGTTTATATTTATTGTAAATCCCACACGAAAGCCAAAATCGTTATCGGCGAGGGTTGTGGAAGCGGCAGAACTCCGGAGGTCTTCGCCGCCCTCGGATACACGGACATGGCTAAAAAATACGGCATTGAACTTGTCGATTTTAACGAGGCCGAAACTATTATTCTTCAAAACGATACCGCCCTGCAGTTGAAACATTTTCATATGCCCCGAATTGCACAGGATGCTTTCATCATTTCGCTGCCGGTCTTAAAGGATCACAGCTTCACTAAGACTACTATCGCAATGAAAAATATGTTCGGTATCGCGCCGGGAAAATTTTACGCCGGCTCATGGAATAAAGCTAAGCTGCACAGCCCCTCGACGGATAAATCAGTTGTAGATATATGTTTATACAAAAAGCCCGACCTGTCAGTCGTCGATGCTTCGATTGGGCTAAAAGGCATGCACTTGGCCGGCAAACATAAGAACATCGGTCTAATTCTGGCCGGCTTCGATCCGGTCGCCGTCGATACCGTCGGCAGCGAACTGCTCGGCCACAATCCGAAAACGCTGCCCTACCTGACTCTCGCCAACGGCCTGCTCGGTTCTATGGATGAAATCGAAATAGTAGAAGGCTAATCATTTTACAAACCGGCTATCGTCCGTCTAACTCCAGCCAGATCCCGCGAAAGGTTTTCCTGCCAGGATTCGCCAGATATTTATTCAGGCACGTGCCGTCTTTGCGATATTCGCCTTCCAGACACTCCCATGCGCCCGCAACCTTAACGA
The DNA here is from genome assembly GCA_964530105.1 of uncultured Pirellulales bacterium. GTDB lineage: Bacteria > Planctomycetota > Phycisphaerae > Sedimentisphaerales > Anaerobacaceae > JAFGPJ01. The sequence continues at coordinate 820 of CAZHBL010000762.1, forward strand.
CAAGACTCCCATCGTCACTGAGCATTAACAGCCGCCCCGATTTCTCGAAGGGTATCAATGCCTCGGGAGTGAATTTGCTCTTTCCCAGGCTCAGCTCCTGCTGAAGCTCCGGCGAAAACTCCGGCCTGCCCGACCAGCGATACAGTGCGAATCCTTCATCCTCATCAGGGCCGCCGGCAATTACAAAACAGGCCTTGTGGAAGCGCGAATACTCCATGCTTCTTATCCCGAGACCTTTTAAATCCCACAACATCGGCTCACCGAAAATCGGCGCCTCGCCCTTCTCAATCACCCGGTCCGGATTAAGCAAAGGTATAACAATCGCTTTTACACGACCATCCTGCTTGTCTTTGGGGCGTGGATTTCTGAATCCTATATAGAGTGTCCCTCCGTCGGCCGATGCACAAAGGCCCTCGATATTGAGCCCCTCATTTTTCGGTGCGAGTTTCTCCCTGTCCTTTTTCTTCAGCTCCGCGCCAAATCGAGTCGCTTTATCCAATCCGAGTCGGTGGGCGGAATCAGTTTTCAAAAGCTCATGAACCAGGGTTGTGTATGGCTCACCGACCGGGCGCAATTTTACGCTTCGGTTCTCAACGAGCAGATCTGTAGCAAAAAAACGATATCGGTTGGGTCGCAGCTTGCCGTCTTTATTTCTGCCATGAGATGTAATCCAGTAGATGCGCCGATCAACTATCGTCGCGTCCTCGATGTCCGACTCCGGGTAGTCCGGCTCAATATCAAGGAACGAAGTTATATCGAAGGAGCCTACAGGCTGCCCGGTTTTGGATGTTTCGTAAATCCGCAAAATATTGTTCTCATCATCGGCCACGACGAACATGTTTTCGCTCACAGCTACAGCAGCCGACGCATCACTGGCTCCGCGAAAAACGAGAACTTCCCCTGTTAGCGCATTACCAACGACAGGATTTGCCATAACAAACATCCAAATTACAAACACAATTTTGCTTATGATTTCCATTCGAAGCTTTCAAAAACACATCAACAAAAGTATATCGGAGCTGACATAGATTCTACACTCAGCCGTGCGTTTTATTCAAGGTTTTGTTTGTATCGTACTGCTTACTATATTTTTCCAGCCTTATTCTGATTCGCTAATAATTATGAAGGGGCCTATACCGAATTGGTCAGTATAGGCCCCGAATTAATGTCGCTTCGAATTATACTTACAAACAACTATTCTACTGCCCTGGTACGGTTCTCGTCCGGTACAACCGGATATCATCAATGAACATCTTGCCTGCACCGCCTGGTGTCGTCATATTACCTTTGGTCCCCAGCCCAATCGCGATTCTGTCGACGTCGGTAAGGTTAATGCCCTGGTCTGCAAGGGTTTGCAGGGGTATGATCCACTCCGTCCAGGTGTCTAACTGAGATGCATCAGGATTATCATGGACTACTATGACAGGATTGCCGGCGGCGTTAGCTACAGCCACATACAGCGGCTCGGCATCATTACTTTGTATACCGATATCCTGGTTGGTCCATAGCGGGCCGGTGTTACCGGTAATCGTGACGTTGGAGAATATGGCCTCGCATGTGGCTGTTGCGTTGTGAGCTGTCACCGCCAGGCCGATATAGGCATTCGAGCCCATCTGGAAGGGTATCGGCTGGCCCAGCATCTGCCAGGTAGAACCGTTAGCCGAACTGTACGCTGTCAAATTGCCAGCCAAGTCGCGCTCTATCTTCACCCAGTACGGAGCATTGATGCCGGTTAGCGAAGCCGTCTGCTGGGAATTTTCGCCCGTGTCAGCTCGATATTCGGCGATTACACCGTTGCCGGGTGTGAGAGCTACAAGCGAGT
>CAZHBL010000763.1:0-2626 GCA_964530105.1 uncultured Pirellulales bacterium
AAAACTTGCCGGTCACGAACAATCTGCGGCCTGCCGGGTCATAAGCAATCCCGTTGAGAACATCGACTGGCTCGCTATGGTCCTGTCGGGCCAGGATACCCTCCATGTCAATCCAGCCGATTACCTTGCCCGTCTCCGGCTCAATTTTAACGATACGTTCGGTCGGCCAGACATTGGCATAGATTTGCCCATCGATATACTCAAGCTCGTTAAGCCCCCAGACCGGGGAATCCTGATCAAGGACCATGATTTTGTGATTTTGCGCAAACGTTTCAGGGTCCAGGAAATACAGCATTGGCGTGCCGTCGCTCATAATCAGATACTTGCCGTCATTTGTAAGACCCCAACCTTCGGTCTGGTAATTGAACTCCTGCAAGAGCTCGAAAGTCTCTTTGTTGTAAACAAAACCGACACGTGACAGATACGTCAACTGGATGATACGGTCGCCATAAATGGTAATCCCTTCGCCGAAGAACTCATCCGGCAATTTATGGATTTGCAGGACGTTGCCGGTCTCCAATTCGACTTTGCGAAGTTCGGAACGGCCATTAAGTCCCGTCCCTTCGTATAAAAAGCCGTCTTCGAAAACCAGGCCCTGCGTGAAGGCCTTTGGATCGTGATCAAAGGTATTTAGGACTTTGTAAGTCCAGGCCGCAGGAGTATCGGGCTTCCTGAAAAACAGGAATAAAACAAACACCGCGGCTAATAAAACTATGAATCCCGGAACAAATAGCTTTAAGGATCGTTTCACGAACATTGCCTTAGAAATTTATTAAGCTAAACATTAAACCTGAAATTGATAATGTCGCCATCCTGAACAACGTAATCCTTGCCTTCGAGCCGGATCTTGCCGGCAGCCCTCAGAGCTTTTTCATTGCCAAGCTCTCGCAGGGCATCATAACTGAACGTTTCAGCCCGGATGAAACCCCGCTTAATATCGGTATGGACCTTGCCCGCCGCATCGAGCGCCACTGTGCCTTTCTTTATAGGCCAGGCACGCAGCTCATCGGAGCCAATAGTCAGAAAGCTGATCAAACCCAGCGCCGAATAGCAGCTTTGGACAAACTTGCTCGCTGCGGATTCGGTGATTCCCAAATCCGCCATGAACTCGGTCCTGCTTTCGGCGTCTAATTGTGAGAGTTCGTGCTCCAGCTTGGCACAAATTGTAATAACGGCAGCGGAATCGCCAGGCTGATCGACAAAATCGAATTTCCTGCCCAACTGATCCTCGCTGACATTAATTGCAACTACGGTCGGCCTGAGCGTCAAAAAACCGAGAGATTTGATCATTTCGCGTTCGGTCTCTGTTTCTATAGCTGAGCTGATCGGTTTTTCCGATTCGATTGCTTCGGCCAGTTTCTTTTGTAAAGCCAGCTCCGCCTTGTCGTGAGCCTGGGTTTTGGTCGGCTTGTGGACCTGCTTTTCGAGCTTGTCGATGCGCGTGGTCACAAGCTCCAAATCTGCGAGCAGCAATTCCGTCTGCAATTCAGCCAAATCTCTTGCCGGATCTACCTTCGACCGATAAGGCGGTACGGTCGGATCATCGAACGCCCGAACGACCAGAACGAGCAGTTCAACCGTTCTTATCTGATTAATTATTCGCCGGGCGGCAGCCCTGCCATGATCATCGGTAAAGTTAAAGCCCGGCAGGTCCAGGCAATCGATTGTGGCGTGAGTAGTTTTCTTAGGCTTAGAGTATTCTGCCAGCCAGTCGAACCTTTCGTCCGGAACAGGCACGACAGCTTCTTCGATCGATGTCGAACCGCTCGCAGAAACTGCCTTGCCGGTCAGACTCGCTAAAATTGTACTCTTGCCCGATTGAAGCAGGCCAATCAGTGCTACTTTCATTTTACCGCCCTTTCTGGTCCGTCGTTCGTTGTACGTTGTTCATCGTTCACTGTTCATTTTTCCAGGAGCAATCGATTCATAAACACTATTTCCATAACAGTCATACGCAACGACGGCGGGAAAATCAACCACCTGAAGCTTCCTGACCGCTTCGGTCCCCAGGTCTTCGTAGGCGATAACTTCTGAAGCAACAATGTGCTTCGAGAGCAGCGCCCCCGCACCGCCGAGAGTCGCAAGATGGACCGCGCTATATTCTTTAAGGGCCTCTCTGACCGCCTCGCCCCGATATCCCTTTCCGATCATTGCTTTAAGACCGTTGGCAATAAGCATCGGGCTGAATGGGTCCATTCGTGACGAAGTAGTCGGCCCGGCGGCACCGATGATCCTGCCCGGCATGGCAGGCGTCGGTCCGACAAAATAAATAATCGCCCCGGCAAGCTCGAACGGCAGCTCCCGCCCTGCTTCTATCGCCGCGCACAGCCTCTTATGCGCCATGTCCCGGGCGGTATAGACCACGCCATTGACAACAACCTCATCGCCCGCCTTCAACGACCGCACATCCGCGTCCGCCAAAGGGGCCTGCAATTTCCTAATTTCGCTCATATCTTCCTACGAACTATGAACACTCAACTACGGACTAAGTGAGTTTACAATATACCACCGATTTAACGAGTTGAAAAGGCTCAAAAATCCGTTCAACTCAAACCAGCCGGTTTTGAGGGAGACTTGGTCGCGGTTTTGTGGAAGCGGTGAATTTTTTCTGTAACCTCCCGGCGTG
>CAZHBL010000764.1:0-2623 GCA_964530105.1 uncultured Pirellulales bacterium
AGGGAGCTGGAAGGGGCTTTGACCAGCATTTACGCCGTAGCGACGACTACCGGCCTGGAAATCGACCTGGAACTGGCCCAGACAGCCCTGGAGGGACAGATTGAGGCGGCAGCCAGGCATATAAGTATAACCGACATTATCGAGGTCGTAACGGGCCATTTCGATGTACGCCTTACTGATTTGCAGAGCAGGAAGCGCAGTCAGAGTATTACTGAGCCGCGTCAGATTTGTATGTTTTTGGCGAGAAATTTAACCAAGCATAGCCTCGAAGAAATTGGCGGTCATCTGGGAGGACGCGACCATACGACAGTGATGCACGCCTGCAGCAAGATAAGCCAGGCCAAAGACAACGAGCCTAAAATGAACGCCCTGCTTAACGACCTGACAAAACAAATCACCCAAACACCGTCAGTTTAGAACAATAATAGTCATTGCTCCGAGACATTCCTTTAATTATTTTCTGCGGACTCAATCTGAAATTGAACCCTAAACCGCACTTATGCGACTATAATAGTGAAGCACGTATAAGGAGAGATGCTGATTGGATGATAAACAGGCAATATATTATGAACTTCTGATTTTGCGATGCTGCCGGGGCCAAAAAGAAGCTTTGGAAGAATTAGTAACAAGTTGGGAGCGACGATTGTTCTATTATATTCACAGACTGGTCGATGATGAACAGGATGCATGGGTAATCTTACAGGAAACGTGGGTAAAGGTGCTGCAAAATATAAAAAAAGTTCGCGAGCCGCGTAAGCTACCTGTCTGGCTTTATAGCATTGCCCGAAATACGGCTATAAGCCATTTAAGAAAAAGTTATTCGGAAAAAGCTATATTCAAATACGATGAAAATATTTCAAACATGGGAGATTGCGATTCAAATTTGTCTTTTGACAATGCTGAACAGATCCATTATGGACTTGGTCTAATCTCCTTGCAGCATCGTGATGTATTGACGTTGTTTTTTCTTCGAGACTTATCATTAGAAGAAATCGCACAGATACTGCATGTCCCGGTCGGAACTGTAAAATCCAGACTCTATTATGCAAAACAAGCCTTAAAGGATGTTCTCAAGAAGGAGGCTGGACATTATGAATAAATCAGAAAAAGCGTTTAGCGAAAAACTAATTGAAATGGAAAAACCAAATCCAACTTGCAAACAAAAATACGAAAAGGAGATACAAACAATGTTAGAAAAGAAATTGAATCACTTCTGGAGGGCAGGATTTGCCGTATTGAGTATATTGGGCTTATTGGCAGCCATCCCTTTTTTCAATTTGGCTTCTTCAAGAATGGGTCAAAACGACCTGGATTTGTTTGTTCGTATAGTCACTGTTTCAGGTACTATATTCTCTCTTGCATGGATGATTCTTACGGGTTGGATAGCAGCTACAGGAAAGCTTAATTTGAGGAACCAAATTGCTCACATGGCAGCTATAGGTATTGCTATCGGTTTCTTTTTTATGGCTTATTTTGTTTTCATATTTGTTCTTCCAGTTGCAATGATTGAACCAACAGATTATCGTTCGATATGTGGAATGCAGTTGGCACTAATCGGATTCTTTTTTGTCACTACGATTGCTCTATGCCTTATAATTAGCGCTCTCTATCGTGTCGGATTCAGGACCCAGGAAAAGCTGTTGGAGATTGAATACCGTATCCTCGATCTTGCTGAAAAGATGGAAAATCAGCAATAACAACAAAATGTCCGTAATCAATAGCTTTGCCGTCTGCTATTATAGAATTTCCAATCCCAAGTCAATGGTGTCTTTTTGCAATGGCCTGCGAGTCTCTTTTGCGATACAATATTGGGTATGACGAACGGAGAACAGAAAAATCCGGTATCGCAAAAATCGGCGAAGAAGTCGCTTCGGGTAGCTCTGATTGCATCGGAGCATAGTATCTGCGAATATTCGATATTCCTGGAGCGTCTACTGATTGGTTTGGCTGATGAGTCGATTCCAGTAGCTTTGATTTGTCCGCCGGGCTTCAATCCAGGAACTGTGTTTACAGGCATTGCTGAGGTTATTAATTATCCGATTATTGATTTGCCTTTGATGGAGCGTCTGAATATCAGGCTGCTCACTGAGCGTCTTGCTAAATTTGAGCCTACTATTCTGCATTGTCTGTGCGAAAGCGAGGCGCCATTTACAAGGCATATTGCCCGTCGATTGGATTTACCTTATGTGTTGATGGTCAATTCGCTGCAGAAAAAATGGCGCCACCTGTCCATTTCGTCGAAGAATTGCGCAAAAATCATTGTTCCGGCTAAAAGTATCGCAGTTAATATGGCGAACTTTTATCCCCACTTTGCTGATTTGATCGAACAGATAAATATAGGGACGTTCACGACAGAAGGCAGTGGATGTTTTTCTGAGGCTTCCCGGCTTGCGACCATGGTGATAGCAGATCCTCTGGATAAGGCCGATGACTTTGAGAATTTGTTTAGCGTAATCAGGCGTTTAATGATTGACGGTTATGAATTTATGACAGTGGTAGTAGGCGGGGGGCGGGCAGAGAGACAACTGTGGAAATTGTTGTCTGCGTTGGGTCTTCTGCAGATTGTCAGCATTGTGCCGCGGCGTATGCCCTGGCGTTCGGTTCTTGCCGCGGGTGACATATT
>CAZHBL010000765.1:0-2616 GCA_964530105.1 uncultured Pirellulales bacterium
GCTTATCCCGGAGATGCATATAAGACTACCTGGATAAGAATATTTCCGAATCTGCTTGTACCTGTAACTATTCTTATAGTGGCGTATTTGATATTGCCATTTTACCGCAGGACTAAGATGACTTCAGCATACGAATATATTGGCAATCGATTTGGCCCGATCACAAGAACATACTGTGCCGCCACTTTTTTAATAAATCAGTTGGTAAGGATAAGTGTTGTATTATATCTTGTATCCATACTTCTTCATGAGTTAACTGGATGGGATATGGCCTTTTGTGTGTTGTTTTCGGGTGGGATCGTTGCATTGTATGCCATTATAGGAGGATTTGAAGCCGTAGTTTTTTGTGAGGTTTTCCAGACATTTGTGCTGGCTGTTGGAGCTATCGTTTGCTTTAGCGTTATAGTATATAGATTACCGGGAGGGATGGGACAACTTTTTTCCGTTGCAATAGAAGATGGTAAATTTGCGATGGCAGATCTTGTTAACGGCAAAATGGAGCCTGTGCCATGGGGTTTTTCATTACGACAGAAAACAGGCACTATGCTTCTGATAATAGGCGTAACAAATTGGCTTTCGATGTATTGTACTGATCAGACAGTCGTACAACGGTATTGTGCGGCAAAATCATCAGCGGAGGCGAGGAAAGCAATCTTTTTGTGCGGTTTTGCATCGGTTCCTGTATGGGCATTTTTTATGCTCATTGGCACGGCATTATATGTGTTTTTCAAACAATTCCCAATGCCTCAGGCTACGGAGATGCTTGTTGGCACCAGAAAACCGGAAGGTATTCTTCCTTTCTTTATTGTAAGTTATATTCCGACAGGACTTAAGGGGATTGTATTGGCCGCGGTACTGGCCGCTGCTATGTCATCACTAAGTTCGGGGATAAACTCTATCGGCACTGTCGGTGTGGTCGATATATATAGGAAGCTAATCGTCAAAGGCCGAGGTGATAAGCATTACCTCATAATTGCTCGTTCAATATCAGCATTTGCAGGTTTTGTTATGATAGCAGGGGCTTTTTTGTTAATAAAAGCAAGCACAAAAACCTTGCAGGATACTCTTATCATTCTTGTTTCTATTATAACCGGTGGTATACTTGGTGTGTACTTTGCAGGATTTTTTACTAAAAAAGGAAATGACGTTGCTGCCGCATTAGGAGCATTAGCAAGTATTCTATATTCTACTTGGGTTGTTCTGGCGAGCCGGGGAGTTTTACCTGAATTTATGTCGGTTCCGTTTGATCTTTATTACACCGCTTTCTTGGGTAATTTCCTGACATTCTTTGTGGTTTATCTGTTGGGAGTTTTAATGAAATCAACTCACTAATGTCCCATTAACTTTTAAGTGAATTGTTGTAACCCAAATAGATGTAATAGGTTGTGAGAGAGAACAATGGGGATCGATTTCAACTTGCCCTTGTACTTTGGCCAATATACTTTCATGGATTTACTGAAAGGGTTGGCCAATGCATGCTGGGCGGATAGTTTTCTCACAACTGTTAGACTTTCTTCCCAAGAAACAATTCGACAGATGCGTTCGACAGTATCACGGCAACCATCGGATAAAAACATTTTCCTGTTTCGATCAATACCTGTGTATGGCGTTTGCCCAGATAACCTATCGCCAGAGCCTTCGAGACATCGAAGCCTGTCTTCGAGCAATGCAGCCGAAACTTTACCATTGCGGCATACGTGGGAATGTTTCACGCAATACTTTGGCAAATGCAAACGAGCATCGAGACTAGAGAATCTACGCCGACTTCGCACAGGTTTTGATAGGCAAGGCGCGAACACTTTATGCCAACGAAGACTTCGGCATTCAACTGAACCGAGAAGTCTATGCTTTAGATTCAACAACCATCGATCTATGTTTGTCACTGTTTCCATGGGCAAAATTTCGCCAGCACAAAGCCGCCGTCAAGGTACACACGCTGATGGACCTCAAAGGCTCTATACCGACTTTTATCCGCATTACAGATGGAAAAGTCCACGATGTAAATATCCTCGACGATCTCATATTAGAACCCGGTGCCATTTACGTTATGGATCGCGGATACATCGACTTTGCTCGCCTTTATACTTTCACTCAAAACCTTTCAACTTTTGTCACGAGAGCCAAAAGCAATTTCGATTATCGCCGTCTTTACTATCGCAAGGTCGACAAGACAACCGGTCTTCGATGCGACCAGACAATAATGCTCAACGGTTTTTATGTATCACAGGATTATCCTGCTGTCCTTCGTCAAATCGGTTACTTCGATATCAAGACAAACAAAAAGTTCATATTTCTAACAAACAATTTTACTTTGGCGGCTTTGACAATTGCTCAACTTTACAAGTACCGCTGGCGGATAGAAATCTTTTTCAAACGGATCAAACAGTACCTGCGAATCAAGACGTTCTTCGGCACCAGTGCCAATGCCGTAAAGACTCAAATCTGGATAGCCATCAGCATTTACGTTCTGATCGCAATCGTCAAGAAAGAACTCATAATCGAGCTGAGTTTGGGCGAAATCTTGCAAATTCTCAGCATTGTACTTTTCGAGAAAGTTCCTATTACCCCGGATTTCCCAAGTAAACCGTGACAAAGAAACAGAGTTTTGATAGTATA
>CAZHBL010000766.1:0-2612 GCA_964530105.1 uncultured Pirellulales bacterium
GCCCTTCAAAGTGACACACTTGTAACCTTTTGCTATGTGGTCGGACAGCTCGGCGGCCTTTTCAAGAGAATCAACGACCAGTGTCTTGCCGAGCAGCTTCCAGGCCAATGGTGCGTATTTGCCATCGAATTTGACAAATTCGACAAGCCTGCCTTTGACACATTCGTAGCTGGAGAAATCGTCACTGTCCACAAACGGCCCGGTTTTATCGAGACATATAAAGTTCACTCGGCCGTCAAGGGCCTCGATTTGTTCGCTGTCGGCCAGCATTCTACTCGTACTGTTTGTCACCAGAGAGTCGGTCTTGCCTTCGAGGACAGCTTCGACGGCATTAGCGTACTCAACGTTGGCTTCTATGATATCTGCCAGCATCCCTTCGACGTAATCGAACCTGTTGTTTTCAAGCGACCGATTCTGCAGGATGCTTTTGACTCCCGGCTTAAGACCCTCGCAACGTTTTTCCATATCGGTCAAAATTGCCAGTTCGCTGTTCAGCGCACTTCGCGCTTCTTTGCTGTTGGCCAGCCGCTTGTTGTCCTCGGCCAAAGATCCCTCAATATCTTCGGAATTTTTTCGTTTGGATTCCAGGCTGTTATTTAAGTCGCTCAGCACTTTTTCAATATCATCCAAACGAGCGCTGTGCTGCGCTTTTTCAGTCAGCAGCTCCTCCAATTCGGCGCGGGCGGTCTGGGCCCGACCGGCAAGGCGGTCTTTCTGACTGGATAAATTATTCCGATATACCGAAATGCTCTGAACCTCGTTATGAAGCTGAGCGGTCCTTCTTACTATATCGATTATTCCCGACTTCTCATCTTCAAGCTGTGCTTCGAGTGATATACATTCGGCGCTGACTTTCTGGATAGCCGCCGCTACCTGCTCGACATTGCGGGTTTTCTCTTCGAGCATCTTTTCACAACCCGCCGACTCGGCCCTGTATCTGGCAGAATTTTCATCGAAGACGTTCATCTGCTCCCGCAGCTTTTCGATTTTTTCCGCCGCCGATTGCTTCCTTTCCTGCAGCTCTGTAACCCTCGCCCGCAGGAAATCGATCCGCTGAAGTTTCTGCTCGATTTTGCTCTGAACGGAGACAAGACTGTTTCCAGTACTGCTTAACTTGTGCTCGGTCTCGATTATTTCCTCACCCAGCCTGCTTAGCAAAGTGTCTTCTTTTACCACTTCGGCCGACAGGATCTCAAATCGCTCGGTCACCTGGCCGAGAGCCTCCTGCTTCTGGTTTATCTGCGTTCGATGCTTTGCATATTCGACCAGCGAGTAATTCACCTGCAGCTCTTTGAGCCTTTGCGTATATTGCAGGTAGTTTCTCGCCCTGCCCGCCTGGAGTTTTACGCTCCGCAGCCGTTTGCCGACTTCGCCCAAAATATCCGCAAGCCGGAGCAGGTTTTGTTCGGTTCGTTCCAGCTTGCGAAGCGCTTCTTTTTTATGTGCTTTGTACTTGCTTATACCGGCGGCTTCTTCAAATATGAATCTTCTGTCTGTCTTCGACGCACTTACCAAATACTCAACTTGTCCCTGTTCAAGAATCGAATAGGCCTTGGCACTAACGCCGGTGTCCATAAACAGCTCACGGACATCTTTGAGCCGGCAGACTTTGTTGTTTATCCGGTACTCACATTCCCCGCTTTTATATATCTTTCGTGTTATTTGTACCTCGTCAGCCTCGATTGGGAGCTGCCGCGCTCCGACGCCGTCAGAATTTGACATAACCAGGCTGACTTCAGCGGCCCCGAGAGGTTTTCTGCTGGTACTGCCACCGAATATTACATCCGCCATCTGCCCGCTTCGCAGGCTTTTGACGCTCTGCTCCCCGAGAACCCACTTTATCGCATCGACAACGTTGCTCTTGCCGCATCCGTTGGGTCCAACAATGGCTGTTATAGGTGAATCGAAAACAAATTCCGTCTTGTCGGCAAAACTCTTAAATCCGTTTAGTATAACCTTTTCAAGTCTCATCTATTATTCCTGGTGTTAACGTCCGGTAACTATTCCTATAAAACTCAAGCTGTTCTGATTAATCCAATTACGCAATATTGTTATCGGCCGAAGGTTTGTCATTTCTTGATATTTAGGCCGATTTTTGGCATGGTTCCGGCATGAAATTCCGCTGCCAAGACACCTTTGTCACACATCTGTTTCAAAAGGGCCGCCGCATCTGCATAGGAGACGCCCAGGCCACCGCGTCCCTTCTTGCCCTCTTCAATGGGCTCGTCACAGAGTGTTCTGATAATATCTCCGACTTCGAAGGAGCTTTTCAATTGTGTTATGACACCGGGCCGATTCGGATGCTTGCGGATGATGTTTACGTATTTCTGACCGGCTGGAGCGTTGATGATGACGTCACCGTTGCCTGACTGCACGAAAATATTGCCGTTGCAATAGAGTGGCACACCGAACAATACAAAACGCGGCTGCCCGCTGCGAGAGACAAACACCGTCTTGAGTTCGGTTTGTGCGACCCGTTCCAGATAAAAATTACGCCCAATGAATTCCTGCGTTATGGCGACATCGTCTAATTTTCGCAATTGCTCGTACGCAGCTAACCTGATCTGAAAATCATCATCGCGAAGCAGTTTCCGCGAGATCGAGACCGCATC
>CAZHBL010000767.1:0-2609 GCA_964530105.1 uncultured Pirellulales bacterium
GGAAAAATTTTAAATAATCGTGATTCCACCCCCTAACTGCGAAAGTTGGGCTAAACACAGAAACAACGCCACCACAAAACCGCCGATAAGAGCACTTTTCATATCAATTGATCGAACCATAACCAATTCTCCTTTCTTAAAAATACTTCTTTAAAATACACTTCCACGCACGTATTTTCAGTAAGAATTGTAGCTCTCTTTATATAAGAGGCACTCCATCTGAAAAACGTTACAATTTTTTTAATATTTTCCTCCAATATATAGTTCGCCGAAAATGGTATTTTTACGAACAGTACAAGAATTCTTAAAAGGAAAGAATAGACATAGACACGGATTTACACCGATTGACACAGAAATAGAGTGCGACGAATCGCACCAATAATGAGTAGAATAGAATCATGCCGGTTTAAGGACTACACTGACATTTAGCTGCCAAAGGTAGAGCCAAGAAGGAAGTCTACGAATGTGATTGTCTATACAAATTCCGAAGGAATAATGAATCATTTGATTTTGAATCTATATCTCATTCTGTTGGATAACGAATAGGAATAATTAAAGTAGTGTGATTCATCATATGCTACGGGACTCTTACTCAGCTTTGATTTCTGACGGGCCTGTCCGAAAGCGCAGCGCTCGCAGCTCCTCTGTAATTGTGGCCATCCCTTGAAGGACGGCGGCAAAGAAGATTGCGATTACGGCTGCAAATAAACCAACAATCACGTCGAGCTTGCCAATCGGGATGAGGATAATTTCAAGACCTGCCAGCCCGAAGAAAAAGAAGGATAATAGTCGCAACATAGGTTACTCCCACATACACCTCAAAATCGAAAATATATCGTCACTTATAAGTAGTTGGGATTATACTGAAGCGTCCACCGGTTCAGCAAGAAAAAACGAAAATTGGCTATGGTTCCCCTGCAGGGTGCAATTTGAACGAGGGGGGCAACTCATATAACAGCCTACCCGTCGAGTCCTTGAGGACAAGGCTGGGCCTACTTCCCCCGCCAAGCTCAAGGGTGAGTTGGTGGTTACCTGAGCTATCTTGAAAACAAAGCTGTCTGACCGTAATAATTGACTGGCCTGAGCCACTTTTAACGAGACGAGCTGAACCATAGCCGGCAATCCCGCCACATAGTAGCGCTATCGCCACAAGTAAGAGAACCTGCTTTGACTTCATCGTGAGTCTCCTTATGTTAACTTTGCCAACAACGTTTATATAGTTTCAGTATAGCTAAACCTATTGGTAAAAAACAAAAGACCACACAATACGACGTTGCCGCTTCAGAGCTGTTCTGTTCGCCACGTTCAATTATAAATGTATATGCCTATTAATCAAGGAAAAATGGAGAATCTGAGAATAAGAAAGTTTGTCTCTTCGTGTCGGTGCTCAGTGGTGTGGGCCTATCAGCAGCAGAGGGACGCTGATCTTGTGCTTGAGGGTCCGTGAGACGCTTCCGTACAAGATGTCGCCCACGAAAGAGTGGCCGTGAGTGGCCATTGCTACAAGGTCATAGTCTTTTTCCTCAATCTCCTTCAATATTTCTGTATCAGGCTCGCCACTTCTGATCACGACGTGAGCCTCGATACCCCGCGTCTGCAATATCTCACAACGGGATTTCAGGCACACCTCGGCTTGCTCATGCAAAGCCCGTTCCTGGTCGAGTGTGTGGGAGTGCACAACGTGTATAAGGTAAACCTGAGCCTTATTCTGAAGCGCCAAGGCCGACACATGCTCGACGATGGCATCATCTACGTCTGAGCAATCCATAGCAACCAGTATCTTCTTGTACATCTGCATATCAGCCTCCCTTAGCAATGGTTGAATAAAGCAAGTAAATGTTCAGGATGATAACGACAGCGGAAATGACTACGGCGGCGGCGAACTCCAGTCGGCTGCTTCTAAAGCGGCCCATGATTTTTCGGTCGCGGCAGAGAATCAGCAACGGAATAAGTGTAAAGGGAAGCTGAATGCTCAGGACGACCTGACTGAAGATCAGAATGCGAAACGTGTCCATGGCCAGAATAATAATCATGAAGGACGGTATAGCTGTTACAAAAACGGAAATTCTGTAGAGCAGCGTCCGAGGATCTTCCGGCTTTCCCAAAAAGCCGGTGATCACATTGACCTCTGCCATGGACGACGTCACTGACGAGCCGACACCAGCGAAGACCAGGGCCACGGCGAACAGAAAGCCGGCAAGAGGCCCGGCCAGCGGCTTCAGCGTCGCCGAGGCTTGCTCGATGCTGTCAACGACGACATGATGGCGGTAGAAAACGGCGGCCGCCACAATGATCATTGCCGAGTTCACAACCCACCCTAAGAGCATGGCGGAAAGCGTATCGATCTTCTCGTAGCGCAAGAGAGACATTTTCTCGTCTTCGGAGATGCCCCACTTGCGGCTGTGAATCACATTGGAATGCAGGAAGATATTGTGGGGCATCACAACCGCCCCAAGGATGGCCATAGCCACGTAAATGCTGCTTCTGTTTATATTTGGAACGACCATCGCGGGGGCCAGTTCCATCCAATCGGGCTTGACGATCATAATCTCCACGAGGTAGCACAAGCCGATGATCCCCAGAAAACCCATGATGATCGCCTCGATCCG
>CAZHBL010000768.1:0-2607 GCA_964530105.1 uncultured Pirellulales bacterium
TGTCAAGTTTCTCGACTTTCCGCTTTAGTTCGGCATTTTCCCTGGCCAAATCCTCACTATTAGCCGCCAGGCAGGTTGTACCGATGCTTGTCAACAGGACCAGACTCAACAAAACTTGCAGATTCCTCATTGTAAATCCCTTTCTTTTCTGATTTCCCTTCGTGTTGTTTCGCCAATGCTGTAAATAGATGCGATATTCAGCAGACCAGCAACAATTAATAGCACGTCTTTCTTCGTAGCCTTTTCTTAAGAACTCTGTACTCGTTTTCTAAGCATTTCTTGAACAAAGTTTGGTATTATACAGATATGGCAAGCGAGGTAAACAATATTCCCTAAATTTTTTAGGGGATTCTACCTTTTTCCCAACATCACCCCCCGATTCGTATGTTTCTTTCAGTTATAGCTCCTTAACTTACATCGAGGCCGGCGGCCCGCTTTGCGGATTCAACTGTATTATATAGCAGCATGGTTATTGTCATCGGGCCGACACCCCCCGGAACCGGTGTAATCAGCGAGGCTTTCTCCTTTACAGTTTCGAAATCCACGTCACCTTTGAGAATAGCTACCATTCTATTGGGATCTTTCTTACTCGGCTTCTCCCCGACCCTGTTCACGCCAACATCAATGACGACGACACCGTCTTTGACCATATGTGCTGTGACGGTATTGGGCCGACCGGCGGCAGCAATGACGATGTCCGCTCGTTTCGTGTGATAGCTGAGGTCCTTAGTGCGGGTGTGGCAGACGGTTACTGTGGCGTTTCCCGTGGGATTTTTCTGGATGAGCATGTTCGCTAAGGGCTTGCCCACAATATTACTGCGGCCGACGATCACAACCTCGGCCCCTTCGAGCTTGACGCCGCTGCGGATCAGCAGCTGAATCACACCGTGGGGTGTACAGGGCAGGAATGCCTTTTCGCCCACGACCATTTTGCCGACGTTGACGGGATGGAATCCATCAACGTCTTTGGAAGGATCTATTGCCAGCAGGACTTCGGCTTCGTTGAGGTCGCCGGGCAGGGGCAATTGAACCAGAATGCCGTTGATTTTCGGGTCTTTGTTGAGTTTCTTAATCAGCTTCATCAATTTTTTCTGCGAAGTATCGGCGGCCAAACGGTTATCGTCGGAAAATATCCCCATATCTTCGCAGGCACGCTCCTTCGCCGTCACATAGGATTTCGAAGCCGGGTCCTCGCCCACTAAGACAACCGCCAGACCCGGCACAATTCCC
Organism: uncultured Pirellulales bacterium; assembly: GCA_964530105.1. Taxonomy (GTDB): domain Bacteria; phylum Planctomycetota; class Phycisphaerae; order Sedimentisphaerales; family Anaerobacaceae; genus JAFGPJ01. The sequence continues at coordinate 1,231 of CAZHBL010000768.1, forward strand.
TTTTCTTTCAATTCGGCTACTTCGGCTTTAAGTTCCGCCCGCATATCCGCGGCCACTTGTTTTCCATCTATAATTTGTGCTGTCATCGATTTCTCCTTAATCATGCTCATAATAGAATGTTATTGTACAAAAGCTGCTGAACTATGCAAGGACAGAACGATTTTTTGTCGCCAAATGCGGAACATGCTGAAATCAGGACTTGACACAGGAGACTTTGACATTTATTATTTACTATTGATTATTTCTCTGTGGCTCAAACAACAGGGTTCACCCTGTGAGATAGGCAAAGACGTTATCTCACGGGGTAAATCGGTGTAAATCCATGTCTAACAGAATGTTATTTGAAAAAACAAAGCCATTTGCCGGAGGGTGAATTTAACGCTAACTTAGTGTTAATAACGAGTTATGGAGAATTTTAGGATTTTGGGCAACGAAAAAACAAACCCAATTCAAAGCCAATATAAGGAGGTGATTAAGCTTGTTCGGCGATAGAGCCGGCTATAACTTCCTGGCAACTACATGAAATCGGCAAGGTAAAAAAGAATGTGCTTCCTTTGCCGGGTTCGGATTCGACCCAAACGATGCCGGCATTCAACTCGACAATCTTTTTGACAATTGAAAGGCCGATGCCGGTGCTGTCGACTCGATCCTGCGGTGAAAGTGTCTGGAATATCTTGAAGATTTTCTTATGATACTTTTCGTCAATCCCAGGCCCGTTATCGGCAATGCTGAATTTCCAAAATCCGTTCTGTTCGACACAGCCGACTTTGATTTGTCCTTCGGGCTTGTCCATATACTTGACGGCGTTGCTCAACAGGTTTTGGAAGACCTGCATGATTTGTGTTTTCTCACATATTAAAACGGGCAGTTCGTTCTCGATGATTATTTCAATATTTTCGGGCGGATCTATGCCGGCGATTACATCTGAAAGCTCTGTGTTCAAATCGACTTGCCGCTTTTCGGGGCTGCTGTGCCCGAGTCTGGAATATTGCAGGATGTCGTCGATCAGAGCGCTCATTTGTTTTGCCTTTCTGACGAGCAGTCTGACTTGCTGTTTGCCCTGTTCATCGAACTTGTCGGCATAGTCTGTTGATATCCAGTTGGCAAGAGTTCCGATTCCCCGCAGCGGCGTTTTTAAGTCGTGGGCTGTTATGTACGCGAATTCCTGAAGCTCTTTGTTCGCACGCCTCAGTTCCCAGACGGCGGATTCCAGGTCTTTGTTCAGTTTTTCGAGTTCCTGCTCGGCCTGCAGGCGATCGGTGATATCGACAAATGCCTCGAGAAGGACTTCTTCGCCTTCAAGCGTTATGGGCAGAACTGTTTTAAGGATTGGGATTTCCTGGCCGGAGCTGTTGAGCAGCACTTTTTCCGAATTGT
>CAZHBL010000769.1:0-2606 GCA_964530105.1 uncultured Pirellulales bacterium
ACGGCCCTTCTCTCCTGATTGGCGCCGGGCCGGCCGGTGTATCGTACAATTTGCCACAAAGCCCGCTTTGCAGCGCGGGCGACTTCAAGCTCATCGTCGGTCATAACTTTCGCCAGAGATTTGACCGCCGGGGCGCCGACTTCGCCAGCACTTTGCCAGGTTTCTGTGCGTTTTTCAGCGCTGTCGGACTTGATCCCGGCGATTAGCTCGTCCACCCCTTGAGCCTGGGCGGTAGAGGCCATTTGCGCCATTACGCCGGCAGCTCCCGCTGCGATTGATGTTTTTTTAAGGCTGTTTGTTGACATGTTTCAATACCCTTTCTCGATTGGATCCCGAAGGATCGTTTCTGAATCGTTCGAGATTCTATCGGCCCCCAGCGGGGCGGTCAAATATTATTTATATTCGTTCCAAATTGGCTTTGATTGGCTTTGTTTTTCGCCGCCCAAAACCGCTCATAACCATCAAAATGCCAATAAAGCTTTGCTGTTATTGAACTAATGCTATTTTGCCTATATTAATATTGGCTTTGTTTTTTCAAATTAGGGTCAAAGGTGCAGAGGCACGGAGAGTCAAAGGCACTGAGGAAAATAATGTGCAAAAGAGCAGCGGTCCAGAGCAGATTGTAATCACTTTGTGCCTGTGTGCCTTTGCCACTTTGTGCCTTTCTTAACTATTTACCATTCTCAATTCTGCATTCTCCGTTCATATATTCGTTAACTATTATACGAAATTCCATCCAAAATGTCTGACACATTCTCAAAAAATCTCCATTACACGGCGTTCATTATTCAGCCACAGATACACAGAGACCTCAGAGAAGAAATCAAATAATCAATGGCAAGGTCTCCGTGAGACGGCGTCCTTTGTTCGTATAGCGTATTTCGCATATCGTATGTTGTTTGAGGATCCTATATTCTGTTTTTTTCACTTTTCTTATCAATTTTTTGATTTTGTTGTTTCATTTGCCTGTTGGAACGCCTTTATTAGCGGTAGGGCAAAGTTTGTCCGCTAATAGCTATGTGAACCGTATTGCGGCCGAAAGTGTCTGTTCGGAGGTTGGGATAACGGTCATAATGTGAAACAGCAATCTTGTGCGAGTGATAAAGGGCACCAGGTAAGGACGTGGGTTTTTAGGGTGGCACATGGTTTTTTGTGAAGAGACTGTGCCGGACATCTCAAGTTCCCGCGTAAACGTTTTCCCGCTGACTGGATGGTATATTATGACAACGAATGACAAAAGAATTATTTTGGCGATAGTTTCTCTCTTTCTGACGAGTGCGGCACTGGGCCGGAACGAACTGGCGGTGCGTTGGGGGCATCAGCTTGTAACTCCCACAGACAATGTCGCCCGAGCCGCGGTGGTGGACAGCAACGACGGCATTTACTTCACTGTCGAAAAGCAAACCAAGGACGCTTCCGGGGCCACTACGTCCAAGGATTTGTTTCTTCTCAAGTATAGCCAACAGGGCGATCAGTTGTGGAGTAAGCAACTCGATCCCAGACTTGAGGATGCCAGGGGTCTAAGTGCGGACGATCAAGGGAACATTTATGTCTTCGGATTTGTCAGCAGCACACACGGGCAGGAGTCAAAAGGCAAAAATGACGTGGTTATTTCCAAATACGATCAGACCGGCAGCCAACAGTGGATATGGCAACTGGGAACTCCTGAACATGACGTCTGCACCGGTCTGGATTTTGACGCTGACGAAAATCTGTATATCTCAGGCTATACATATGGGGATTTTGCCAAGCCTAATAAGGGTGAGGCTGACATGTTCATCGCCGCATACGACAAAGACCGCAGCTTATTATGGAGGGACCAGATAGGAACGGGCGCGGATGACCGGGGCGGTTCGATCTGCCTCGGTGATGACAATGACGTCTACGTCTGCGGCGACACGTTCGGCAACCTGGCCAGAAAGAACAATGGTCTGGCGGATTTTTTCGTGGCAAGATACCATCGCACGGGCAAACGTCTCTGGCTACACCAGTTCGGCACGAATGCCTTCGACAGTGGCGCGGGTATGGTGATAGGTGAACTCGGCCATCTGTACCTGGGATGCAGAACCAATGGCAATGTTGGCTCCAGAAGTCCGCAACGTAGGGATTCGGATTCATGCCTCGTCAGTATATCGAAAGAAGGAAGGCTGTTATGGACACGCCAATTCGGTACCGATGGCTGGGATGGAACCTGGGCCATGGCCCGGTTTCAGGACGGATCGGGTGACGTACTGATAAGTGGCTGTCAGGTTCCTTCTAAGAAGAAATGCCGAGCATACTGTCGCCGTTATACTTCGGAAGGCAAGCTGATCTGGACCAAGGAATTCCGGGAGTACAGTTCCAGAGGAGGCACCTGTGGCCGAGTTGCGGCTATTGATAGCGACAATAACATCTATCATGGCGGCCAGACGCATGCAGACCTGTTTGGTGTCAACAACGGCACGGGGAATGTGTATATCGTCAGATTTGATGGAGCAAAGGTCGAAATCGATAAACCAGGGAGATAAACCAGGGACGTTTGCTCGTTCGGCATCGGATAAATCTTAATCTATGTCGGTAATATCGCTTTGGGGTTTGCCGACGAGGTAGATTCTGTTTTTTCCGCT
>CAZHBL010000770.1:0-2601 GCA_964530105.1 uncultured Pirellulales bacterium
CCGCTCGACTCAATACCATACCAGCCTCTGTAGCCGGAATCCCGGCAGAGCTTTATCATCCCGGCTGTCTGCTTCTCCTCAGGCTGGTTTCTGTATGACAACCCGCCGGCGTAAGGGAGCATCTTTTTCAAATATTCATAGTTGTCGAATTCTCTGCTGGGACTTCTCCAGTCGGGGTATGAGCCGAAATTCGGATTATCAACCTTCCTGAAAAGCGACACCATCCAATCGGCATCGTTCGACAACCCACCGTGGTTCTCAATCAGCACACGTATGCCGGCAGGCGCAGCATACTCCAGCAGACGATTATAGCAGTCGGTCGCCCACTCGAGCGCCTGATTCTTAGGAGCATCCTTCGGGCCGCGGCAATTCGTCCTGACCGAATGGCATCCGAGGTACTTCGCTATATCCACCCACTTACGGTGGTTTATGGCGGTCTGGATCCGTACAGCCTTACTCGGATCGCATGTCTCTCCTTCGTCATCCACCATTATGAGTATCATCGTGACGTCGTACTTCTCAGCATTGCTTCGCAGACGCTGCAGATAGGAGTAGGTCGGCAACTCAAACAGAGTGCTGACAAATTCAATTCCATTAATGTCAAAATCATCCCTGGCAATTCTTGGAAAATCCAGGTTCTTCCACTTACCATCTCGTATTTCCTGAACCAGTGCCCATTGAGCGATAGAAATATCATCTTTGGGTTCCCGCAAGGCGGGGGCCCTTTTCACAGTTCTGGGTGCAGTATTAGCTTTCGTATCTTTTACCAGTAGTAAGCTGCCAAGACCACCTCCGGCTGCAATTGATCCGGCCAGGAATTCTCTTCGATTGATCCCTTTCATGGCTTTCCTTTCTTTATTTCCAGAATTAATTTCTCATCGGTTCCGGCAGGCCATAGTATCGCAAAGTCCGGCTGCTGCGGTGCTACTACAGCTCCCAACCCTTCCTGTATTCTCGTCTCAGATACCTTTCAGCTCTCTGGAAGTTGGTTAATTTCATGCTTTCACTGTCATAATTCACCTTTCTGCCCGCTCTTAAAGCTACGGCACCGAGATTGATGGTTTCGGTGACAGGGCCTGCAACTAAGAAGCTGCCGGGCGACTCTTTCTTGTTTTTAATGCAGGCGGCCCAGGTGTCCGAGCGTCTTTGTCGCCCTTCTCGCTCAACCTCTTTTTCTCCGGCGTAATCCTGCATTCTCTTTTCCGGGATAATACGCGGGTTTTCGCCGCGGAACTCGGCAAGAATCTTGCCTTTGTCCCCCACGAACATCATCCCTTCGGCTTCTAAGGATTTATTGTCTGCCTCTAACTCCTCAGGAGGAAATGGTTTCATGCCCCCATCGTACCAAAACAGGTCGAAAGCAGGTAAAATTTTCTGTTTCGGGAACTTGAACCGGATCGTGCAGGAGTATGGGAAGGCCACATTATTGTTCACCGCCTGACAGACCTGATCGACAATGGTACGCGTCGTCGTTCCGTAGGCCTCGGCACTGATCGGCGGCGTTTCGATGCCAAGGGTCCGGAATAATGGAAACAGGCTGTAATGTCCCATATCCGCAATGCTGCCGCCCCCGAAGTCATACCAGCCGCGAAAGACGTTGAACGTATAATTCGGGTGGTAAGGACGGTCCGGCACGGGCCCAAGCCACAGTTGCCAGTTGAATCCCTTCGGCACTGGGGGCGTATCCGTAGGATTGGACGTCCATTGGGGCCACACGGGTCTGTTCGACCAGTTATGTATTTCTTTGAGTGTGCCGATTACGCCGTCCTTGATCCATTTGAGCGTCAGCTCGTTTTCGCGTCTTTCGCTCCAGGCCAAAAGATGCGTTATAAGTTTCGTCCGGCGGGCCGTCTCAATGGCCAGCCGTGCTTCCGATATCCTGTTGGCAATCGGCTTATGTGTGACGGCGTTCTTTCCTTTCTTCATGGCGGCAATGGCTATCGTGGCATGAAGATGGTCCGGCGTCATAATCTTTACGGCGTCCAGGTCCTTTTCCTTTTCGAGCAATTCGCGAAAGTCCTCGTAAGAATTACACCCTTTATACGTGCCCGAAGGCATATTCTTGGCGTAATACTTTTCCACATACTCCTTGCCGATGTCGCGCCCGCCGGGAATACCTTCGATGCCCGCGCCCCAGTTCGAGTCGCCCAACGTTTTTCGGATGCCGTCGCGGATGCCGTTCGGCGACCAGTCAATGTAATTAGTCGTAAATTTGTTCGCGTCACATACAGCCACGATTTGCACATCCCGGTTCTCAAGCATACCCGACATCTCGCGAAGACCTTGTGTGCCGCAGCCGATGTTGGCGATGGTTACCTTCTCACTCGGGGCCACGTAACCGGCGCCCCCCAATACGTGCCGGGGAACCACTGCAAATGCTATTGAAGAAGCTGCGGCCGAACCCAGCAATTCCCGGCGATTCATTTTCTTTTCAGGTTTCATTTTAAAACTGTGCCTCCAAAAAATTCCCGTCCTTATTTGTCTGCAAAGGTTTATGCATAACTATCCGCAATAATACCATAGTCGGAAAGAGTTGGTCAAGATAAGCATTTCTCAATGATAACGATACAGTTTAATATGCTGGACACAGAAACTACCGGC
>CAZHBL010000771.1:0-2594 GCA_964530105.1 uncultured Pirellulales bacterium
GGCCGTGATTAGGACTCAGACCCTGAGCAACTTTGTCCTTGTAGCTTGTGCATCGATGTAACAAGCCCATTGGGGTTACGCAGGACAGCAGCCAGGTAAGCTCCGTAACTTCAGGCACATCCGATTGACGCCAGAAGATGGTTTTTTCGGTATCAAGACCCAAAGCGATGTAATCCATCGCGACATCGAGAGTGTGGCCGGCAACGTCATCAGGCGCTGGATTGCTCGTAAGTGCGTGGTAGTCGGCAATGAAATAAAAGCAATTGTGTTCAGCCTGAAGTTTCAGATGCTGATGCATGGCACCGAAAAAGTTCCCTATATGAAGTCTGCCGGATGGCTGTATGCCCGAAAGTACCCTCAAACTAACCTCCTGATATTAAAAGCTGAATAAATTAACTGAAAAACATAAACAATAATAGCCGAAAATAACGCGATTAGGCATAAATGTCAAGAATTTAGAATTAAGAATTTAACGTACAGAATTGAAAATTACTATAGAATGATTACAAAAGCGTATAACCACCCAAATAGTTTACACACCTTCCCCGCTAAGGCCCCTCGTCGGGCCAAGAGTTAAGCAGATAAAATCCCCCCGCAAAAACAAGGCGCTACAACAACTTCACTTCCGCAAAATCAGCCTTACAACTTATGATCTACCAAGGGACTTCATATATTTCTGCGACTTGCGAAGCCCCATTCTGGAAGCCTTCTTTTTTACTGCATCGTTTGGGCGGTTGAGTTTTGCAGCAATTTTAGCAGTTGGGTTACTCGGAAAAAGCTTCTTGAGCAGACTCAACTCGCTCTTTGACCATAAACCTTTGATGAGTTTCTTTTTTGCCATTTCGTATCCCTTTCGAATTAAATGGACTAATGGCTTGCTACACGCTTTATGATATTTTAATAAGTGACTCTTTAACCATCAAACATTTTTTACTTTTCTCAGAAAAAATTTTTTCGCCTCCGATTATCTTTCTTGTGATGCTGGCAGAACGTGACTATAGTCTCGATCCGCTTACCGAAACATTCCATGACACATTGTTTAAGTAACAAATACTTGTTAGTAAAAAACAGATAGACCCGAAGCAAGGTGACTTTTATTTTCGAAAAAACATTCCTATAATCCATTGTAAAACAAGAACTTAACAGCCATAGATATTTCTTAAGCGCCCAATACAGCTTCATGATTTATCACGCCCTGCCAGCATTTATCATAATTCTCCCCTAAAATGCCATTGTATTATTTTCATGAAAAATCGCTCAGGCTTCCAAATAAAGAGCATTAGTAATCTGCCGAAACTGCCATCAGCTATCAGTAGTCACGGAACACGGATGACTTTTTATACAATTACGTTTGAGTAATTCGCCTGTAACTCCCTCCCTTTCACATGAGAGACTTCCCATCTTCAAATAGGCCCGGCAAGAATCCACAACTTTCGTGACCTCCAACTTATATCCCGCTCTATTAATAAGTAATCGAGTTATGTTCCTTCCTGTTTCCAGTACGACGGCTCTAAATCGGCCATTCAATTGATCGGTTTCCTGCAATCATTTCCTGTATCTTCCAGAATCGGATTTCATTGCTCTCGATTACCCATTATGCACCTAAGAGCCATAGATGTTTAATTATAACTCAACCCAACTTGTCAATATGCTTACCTAAATCCCCCATGCCACCCAAGCCCACGGCCAGTCTGGGAGTTTACATACTATCAATTACGACAAAATATGTCGGTCGTCCCTGTATATGGATCAACCAGCACTTTTTAAGATGATTTTTCGTCTTATGATCGAATCGTTACAAATGCCAGACCAAAAGAATTCGCCATAATAGTGCCTATAAATCGAATTCCATTTTGTTTTAATCGACTTATCAAAAAGCTGTTTCACATATTCTGTTATTGGCTATCATCAAAGACCAAAAGTATTGTAAGTGTCTTTTTGCAAGAAGGTTGTGAATCTGTATTGAAAAACTTACAGCTTTTTCCTGAGTTTTGCCGATTCTAATTATAAGGCATCTTGAATGATAAGTGTTGGTTCTTTCAGGCCCTACTATCAGAGTAGGCCATTTTTATTTGATGCCCTCATAAGTCATGAATTTGCAGATCGGTCAGCTCGAGTAATTATGCTTGACCATCATATAGATATACATTAATATCGCCGTGATTATAAGAATTTGCGAACTGGATTGCTAATAGTGTAAAACTAATAACTTAGCTTATATAGGAGCACAGTAATGAAATCAATAAAGATACAGCTCAATGAGAATGACATTCCTCGGCAATGGTATAACCTGGCGGCAGATCTGCCTACGCCTTTGCTTCCACCGCTCGGACCCGATGGAAATCCCGTCACGCCTGATATGCTCGCGCCGGTGTTTCCTATGAATCTGATCGAGCAGGAAGTCAGTGCTGAGAGATGGATAGACATACCGGAAGAAATCCTGGATATACTCTATCGCTGGCGTCCCACGCCTTTGCGCAGGGCGGTTTACCTTGAGAAGCATTTGGAGACACCAGCTCGCATATACTACAAAGACGAAAGCGTCAGCCCCCCTGGAAGTCACAAGCCGAATACATCCGTTGCCCAGGCCTGGT
>CAZHBL010000772.1:0-2591 GCA_964530105.1 uncultured Pirellulales bacterium
GGGAGAGTACTATTTTATGGTCGAGATTTGTGAGGACCCTGGCAGCATCTGGATCACGATTTGGGACGAATATGATAATGGAGACTTAACTGAGATAACTGGCGGACGTATTAGAATCCGGCAGTGGGGTGGCTAAAGAATGTTGCACACTCCTATGGACTCCTTGCGGAGGACGGCTCAAAGTGCCGCTTGTGCAACTGATTTGACTTCGAAAGGGCTGTGAGCATCAACTTGCAGCCCTTTGGTCATTTTTCAAATCCACAGATTCTTTCTGAAACTTCCCTGCGGTCGTTCTATTCAGGCCAAATGGTTGATTTTCACCGTTTTTTCGTGTTCGTTGGGATTTCGTTGGTCCTATAGTAATTCCGGTCTGTGTAGAGAGTTTCATTATTAGGTAATTGTTATTTGCTTTAGCCGGATTATACGGTATTGTTTATATAGGCAAGATCATTTTACAGGGGGGGATTGTTAAATGAGTTGTTCTGCAAGGGCATTTCTTTCATTACAAGGATCAGGGTTGAAATAATTACAACCGCCTCCGATACGGTGTTTTAATTGATGTTATCTCGTTAATAGAAAACCGGCAAGCTATATTTGGGGGGAAGTGGAGCGATGGAAAAGCGGAAAAAAAGTGCCATTGTCAGATTCCCAGCAATTTTATGGGCTGTTATGGCGATTTTACTGTGTGCCGCACCAGCATCTGTGGCCGAGCAGATTGATGTCCCTCAGGACTACTTGTTTGTAGACACGGTTAACACACCTGTTGATTTGAATGCCGAAATTTACTATGCAGTGTACGTTGACACTGGGGCCACACTCAATCTTCTCGCTGGCGCCATAGTGCACTACATGGATGCTTACGATGGCAGTTTCGTCAACATCTACGGTGGCATAGCTGATCAGTCCGGAATAGGCGTATTCGACGGTTCTACTGTGACAGTATATGGTACTGGCTTTAATACAAACGACGGTACGATAGATCCTTCGGGTAACTTTTTCACTGTGAACGCTGTGGACGGCTTCGGGACATTGGAGGTAACCTATACCGATGGGACAACCATTAGCCTTCTTGTATTCTCCAGTAACAGTAACGTGCCAATCTACTTAGTTGACACGTCTGGTGGCGGCTCTATAGAGGTGCAGATTGACATCAAGCCCGGTAACGAACATAACAATATTAATCTCAAGTCCAAAGGAGTCGTGCCGGTTGCGGTCTTGACGACGGATGATTTCGATGCGGCTATGGTTGACCCGGCCACTGTAGAATTCGCCGGAGCCTCGCCCGTGCGCTGGAAGCTCGCGGACGTCGATGACGATGGCGACGATGACATGATGTTTCATTTCAGGACGCAGGACTTGACCCTGGATCAGGACAGCACAGAAGCCACCTTGACAGGCCAGACAACTCAAGGAGCTCTAATCGAAGGAAGCGATGAAGTACGGATCGTCCCATTTTGTCAAAGAAGTCTAATAAATGGATTCTCCGGCAATATCCGGCCCATTTGGAAATACAGAAGTCCAATTATATCATCAGTAAAAGGCTGTAAGCGTAATGCTTACAACCGTTAAACTCTTAAACAACCTTATGGGCTTCCCCACAGTCATAGGGACTTCTCACAGAGGACGCCTTACGGCGGAGAACCTGCCCGAGAAGCCCCTCCTGGATTACCCGTGCTTCACCTTGATTAAAATCTCAAACAAGCTATAGTAACTTCGTCTGCTGCAAGGGTGAAAAGCCACAGATGCTTATCATTTTACTTACACCAGATTAGCCGCCTTCCTATCAGGTATAATATCCGGAAAAGATTTTGCGTGCCGTACGTACAGGTGTAGAGAAACGCCCGGGAAATCTAATCTTTTTGCTTTCCTTTAACCGGTACTTTCAGTACGATAAAAAGCGATTCGAGCAGTTCCATCGGCAGGCCCATTACATTTGTCATGCTGCCGACGATCTTTTCGACGAATTCGTCGCCGGTCTCCTGTATGGCGTATGCCCCGGCCTTGTCCCGCCAGGATCCGCCTTTGATGTGGTCGGCGATTTGCCCGGGCGTCATTTTCCTGGGATATACGGTTGTGCTGTCACTCTGCACCAGCTCCGTACCGTCGCTGAGCCTGACAATCGCCACGCCGGTGATTACTTTGTGAGGTTCGCTGAAGAGTTCTCCGGTAATTTGCTCGGCCTCTTTGGCATCGGCGGCCTTACCTATGATCCGGCCTCGGAAATCCACGATAGTATCGGCGCCGATTACAAACGAGTCCGGGTGCTTGCGGGCGACACTTTTCGCCTTGGCCAGCGCCAGCTTTTTGGCGTATTCGACGGGGTCTGCATCTTTCGTTTTAAAAGCCGATTCGTCAACTTCCGGCGGCACGACCGTAAATCCGTAGCCGGCGTCGGACATTAACTGCCTGCGTCGAGGTGAGGCCGATGCTAAAATGACAGGCGCAGGATCCTTTTCGGGCATTGATTCTCCATATCATACGCCTTGGGGCGGAATCTCGTATTGTTTTTATTGCATTGGCTCATCAGCGACAATTTGCCGGCAGAAGGCCAGGTATTCTTTCTCGACCGGCTCATAATCATCGCCGATATA
>CAZHBL010000773.1:0-2589 GCA_964530105.1 uncultured Pirellulales bacterium
TTGCCTATTTTAACATTTTGGGTTTTTTATAAAATATTTCTGTGAACGGTTACAACAATTTAATATGGAGGTACAGAAAATGTTGGCATCAATAGAATGGGGAAATCTTATTGTTGATCCGGTCCGTGAGATGTTGACCAGAATAATGGCATATCTTCCTGTACTTCTGTGCGCACTATTAATCCTGATTGTTGGCTGGCTTGTTGCCAAAATAATCAGACGGATCGTGGACTGGCTGCTTAAGACCGTAAGATTTGATATGATGGCGGATAAGTCGGGGATATCCGAAGTCCTCAGAAAGGGCAATTTAAAAACGACCGCCCGGGAAGTCGTCAGCGGCTTAGTGTATTGGCTGATTATGATTATGGTGCTTGTGATGGTAGCAAACGCATTGGTGGGGCTGCCAAAGGCTTCGGATATTCTTTCAAACTTGTTTGTTTATGTCCTGAAGGTCATAGCAGCTTTGCTTGCACTTGTGATAGCAATGTTTCTGGCAAGTTTTGTGTCAGGAATAGTGCGGATAGCTGCGGGTAACGCGAAATTACCCAAACCGGAGATGCTGGCTGGCTTAAGCAGGTGGGCGATTATAATTTTTGCAGCAACAATTGCGTTGGCACAGCTTGGTATTGCCCCTCTTTTGGTAGCCGCTACTTTCAATATTATCCTTGGCGGCATTTCATTGCCCTTGCTTTGGCGCTTACCTTTGGATTAGGCGGCAAGGATACCGCGGCAAGGTATCTCGAAGAATTAAAGGAAAAACGCTCTCAGAAAAAAAGCTGATGAAAAGTCAAGCTGTTTAGACTTTGAAAAATTGTTTCACATCAGCATAGAAGATAGAGTTATGGGTTTGGTACGTTAGGTGGACATAGTCATGCGGCAGACTTCGTGGGTTTCTTCTGCATCGCCACAGAGGGTGTAGCATCGACCATGTACCTAATAAGGAAAAAACGCTGATAAACACCCTTCTGATCTACCCCGAGTTCCCGGATACGTTCTGGAGCTTCAAGCACGCGCTGGAGTTCGTGGGCAAGCGGGCGGCGCTGCCACCGCTGGGACTCTTGACCATCGCATCCATGCTGCCGCGAGAATGGTCGCAACGGCTCGTGGACACCAACGTAAGGCGTCTGACGAAAAAGGACCTGGCTTGGGCTGACTGCGCGTTCATCAGCGCCATGGTCGTCCAGCGTGAATCGGCGCGTCGGGTCATTGCCCGGTGCAAGGAGGCAGGTCTGCGGATCGTTGCCGGCGGCCCACTGTTCCAGATGGAACACGAGAAGTTTGAGGCCGTGGATCATTTCATATTGAACGAGGCCGAACTGACGCTTCCGGCCTTTCTCAAAGACCTGGCACAAGGCAACCCATGCCGGATCTATTCGTCCGCCCAGTACGCGGACTTGCGGCAAACGCCCAGGCCCCTGTGGGAGTTGCTTGACCTCAGGCGGTATGCCAGCATGAGTATCCAGTTCTCTCGCGGTTGCCCATTCAACTGTGATTTTTGCAACGTCACCGCCTTGCTTGGCCACCGCGTGCGAATCAAGACCTCACAGCAGATTATCGCTGAGCTCGACAGTCTCTACGCCCGCGGTTGGCGCGACGAGGTCTTCTTCGTAGACGACAATTTCATCGGAAACAAGCAGTTCCTGAAAAGCGATCTCCTGCCGGCCCTCATTGAATGGCGCAAGGGCAAGACTGGGATCCTCTTCTTCACCGAGGCATCCATCAATATTGCTGACGACCAACCATTGATGGAGATGATGGTGGAGGCGGGATTCAACAAGGTCTTCATCGGCATCGAGACCCCGGACGAGGATTGCCTGGCCGAGTGCAGCAAAGTCCAAAACAGGAACCGGAACCTCGTGGAAGACGTGAAACACATCCAGCGAGCCGGGCTTCAGGTGCTGGGCGGCTTCATCGTCGGCTTCGATCACGATCGGCCCTCCATCTTCCAGAGGCAGATTAACTTCATTCAGAACAGCGGCATTGCAACCGCCATGGTCGGCTTGCTGCAAGCCCCTCCCGGAACGCGGCTGTATGAGCGTATGAAGAAGGAAGGCCGTCTTTGCGGGGACTCGTCGGGAGACAACGTGGACGGCACGACGAACATCATCCCGGCGATGAGCCTTGATGTTCTGCGGGAAGGCTACAAGGAAATTCTGGAGCACATCTATTCGCCGGAGCACTACTACCAACGCATTAGGACTTTTCTCCGTGAATATAAGCCGCCCCGAATACGTGGACGGATACGGTTCTCACACATCCTCGCGCTCCTGCGGTCGTTCTATCGGCTCGGCCTCGTAGGCCAAGGACGGTTTCACTACTGGAAGCTCCTGCTTTGGACCCAGTTCCGGAACCCCCGGCTCATTCCTGAGGCCGTCGTCCTCGCCATCTATGGCTACCATTTTCGAAAAGTCTGTGAGCGGGCGCGTGATGTAACGCCACCGGCAGAAGGGAAAGACAAAGGAGAACATCGATGAAAACAAAAGTGGGTTTGTGGATTGACCATAGGAAAGCCGTCATCGTGTTTCTCGCCGGCAAAGAGGAAGAAATGAAACTGGTAAGATCGAATGTTGAAAAACAGATACGACGTGC
>CAZHBL010000774.1:0-2587 GCA_964530105.1 uncultured Pirellulales bacterium
GACCGACGGCTCAGAAGCCGCGGGGGATGTACCCAGCGAGCAAAAGCAACAGCACGATCACCAATAGTAGCCCCAAGAGGCTGCTGGGGGCGTAACCCCAATTGCGGCTGTAGCCCCACCTGGGCAGGCCACCCACGAGAAGCATGATCAACATAATCAGTAGTAAGAATCCCATAATAGACTCCTTTCGATGTTCTCAAGAACGACGGAAAAACACTCTACCAGCTAACACCATGGCATCCGCCGATAAAAACCGCAAATGCCAAAAGGGCAGCCACAACCACTACTAAGACACATCTGCAAATCTGTTGTGATTTCATGTTACATCTCCATCTGAACTTTGATAATTTTAGATTGGTTGTGGTTCAATGCCGTTGCTTTACTCTTTAGCGGCATATGTCCTCTGACTTAATGTCAACTCATGGCTTGTCTCCTTTATGGTCTCTCTCATCATGCCTTCCTGGTGTCCAGTACGAGCAACACGATGCCGCCGACCAGCGCGACCGCTCCGACGACCGGGGGAATAAAGTGGCTCTCCGTGGTCTCTACGTGCAACGGGCCGATATCGACAGGCTTTCCTCTGGTCTTGTAAGTGATGCCCGAGTAAGCGAGCACCACGATGCCGAGAATGATCAGTATGCCGGCAATGATGGTTTTGGGTCTCATGGAACCTCCAGTTTCCTTGCCTCAATACGACAGACTAACGGCTTCTTACACCGCTCGTCGACCCTGAATGATGTTGACCAGCACCACGACAATGGCAAGCACCAGCAGGAGGTGAATGAACCCTCCCATCGTGTAACTGCTTACCAGCCCAAGCAGCCACAGAACTATCAGTATTACAGCAATCGTCCACAACATAAGATTCTCCTTTCAATTGGCCTTCGTCACACTCTTCACACTTTCTTCTTTTGTGGCGTTCTTCGGCCTATTCTTTCAACATACTACACTCATGCTACGTCGTGGACCGTTCCTTGTATATGGGGTGTAACCCTACCTTACCTGAAATTATTGGCTGGGTCGGGTTTTACCCCATTGACAGATGGGAGCAAAAGTCAGATAATACCAGTGTATTCGTGGCTCGCCAACAAAGGGTCGAGCATCCCTGACGGCGGGACAACAATGGATGCTGCCGGAGCGGTGGCGTGTAAATTCGAGGTGCCTTATGGAAACCAAGTTGACCGGCTTGTCGCGGCGATATCAGGCAGCACTGCAAAAACACATCGAGAAAGGGCCGCGGGCAAGCCCGCGGTCCGCGGATGGGCTGGGACGCCGAGCCCTGGCCATCGGACTGGAGACGTTGGACCTGGCCAAGATTCACGAGCAAGCGCTGATTGCACTGGTAGCCCCGAGCTACTCACCTGGAACCAGAAACGGCATGATCAAATGGGCGCAGGCTTTTTTCATCAAGGCAGTCACACCGATTGAGAGGACTCATCGGACTGCGAGGGAGGCCAACGTCCGCCTGAGTCAACTAAACGAGAGGCTGCACCGGCGCACCTTGGAGCTGGCGGCTGCAAATCGGCAACTGAAAAAGGAAATCGTCCAGCGCCGCGCCGTGGAAAAGGCCCTCAAGAAAAGCGAGCAGCATTACAGCCTGCTGTTGGAACAGTTGCGGCATTTGTCCCGCCAGATTCTGTCTGCTCAGGAGGAAGAACGAAGGAGGATCAGCCGCGAGCTTCATGATGAGGTCGCGCAGGTTTTGACAGGGATCAATCTCCATCTGGCGACACTGAAAAAGGAAGCCACAACCAACACCAGGGACCTCAAGAGAAAGATCGCCCGCACGCAGAGGCTGGTCGTAAAGTCGGTGAATATCGTGCATCAGTTTGCCGGTCAATTGCGTCCGGCGGCGTTGGACGACCTGGGGCTTATTCCCGCCCTCCATTCCTATGTGAAAGACTTTGCGAAGCGGACAGGCCTCTCTATTAGCTTCACGGGCTTTACTCGCGGCAGGATTAAACAATTAGACAGTGCCAAGCGAACGGTGCTCTATCGCGTCGCCCAGGAATCGCTCATCAACGTTGCCAAGCATGCGCAAGCCAGCCAAGTGAAAATGAGCATCCGAAAACTCCGGGGCGTCATTCGCATGGAAGTGAAAGACAACGGCAAATCCTTTCAGGTTCAAGGTGTGTTACCCACCAGAAGGAACAAAGGTTTGGGGCTGCTCGGCATGCGCGAGCGAGTGGAGATGGTCGGTGGCCGCTTCACCGTTGAATCCTCCCCGGACAAAGGCACCACGATCCGAGCAGAGATTCCGTTCGCCAACGGTACCAGAGATTAGACCTTTGTGGATTCTACAGGAGCCAGTTTATATGAAGCGAATCACCGTACTGCTGGCAGAAGACCACACGATCGTCCGAGAGGGGCTTCGGGCATTACTGGAGGCGGAAGGCGATATCGAGGTGGTCGGCGAAGCCCAGACCGGCCGCCAGGCGGTCCAACTGACCAAGAAACTCCGTCCCGGCGTGGTTGTCATGGACATCGCGATGCCGCTGCTCAATGGTCTGGAAGCCGCCCGGCGAATTCTGAAGGCCGTCCCCGCCACCAGGGTGCTCATACTCTCCGCGCATGGTGATGACGAGTA
>CAZHBL010000775.1:0-2586 GCA_964530105.1 uncultured Pirellulales bacterium
CGCCGGACCACCTGCTCACAACGTACAAGTTCGATGACTTCACGGCTTTCTGGGAGCATCGCCAGTTCGCGGGCAATCCCGCCGAGAAGACAGAGAGGGTCGGCTGCTTTTTCTACGGCACCAAAGGCACGTTCCACATGGGCTGGCAGAATGGCTGGACGTTCTTCCCGATTGGCAGGGGCCAGAAGGAGATTCACGAAGAGCCGCAGCTCAATGAGCCGGATCAGCAGAATATCAGGGGGCTGTGGACCGACTTTCTGAATTGCATCGAGAACGGCGGCCGCCCCATCTGCGATATCGAGCTGATCCACCGCTCGACGAATATGAGCCTGCTCGGCATGCTTTCGTACAAGATCGGCCGGAGCGTCCAGTGGGACGGCGAGAAGGAAAAAATCGTCGGTGATCCCGATGCAAACAAGCTGCTCAGCCGGGAATATAGAAAACCGTGGGTTTACCCCATGAGATAAGGTCTTTGACTATCTCACGGGGTGAATTCGGAGGTCTGATTGTCCGGCTCGGTACTTTTCGGCGGTAACTTTGCCCGGAAAGGTATCAATTGAGCTGTCAACAGGATTATCAATCCAACCCAGATGCTAAACATAGTCCAGGTGAGCACGGCGGCGATTATCAGCAGCGACCATGCAGATACTTGCAAGGCGGCGGCGGGCACACTTAGTTCGGCTTTGCGTTTATGCCAACGCCGCGTCTTGAGAATTGTGGCAAGGACTTCATAGGTTCCAAGACATATACCCAAAAGAACGCCGGCGTACACCGACCAAGGCAGTTTGCCGCGGTCGATTACTTTGGATACTTCGACAGGCCTGCGTGTCAGCGCGAACAGAAGAGCTGACTCGCCCAGGTACGGAGCATCGGAGAAATACGATAAAATACGCGATCCCAGCATCATTCCGTTCGGAAGCGGCCATGCTGCAACGATTGCCTGTGCAGCAAGCGGGTATGTGTGGTCGGGCCGTCCCATTGCCCGTGCCGCCCCGATACCGAAGAAGCATGCTCCAAAGCCATAACCATCGATGACCGGCCCGGTATCGACGTCATTGAATTGGAACAATCCAACGTCTATTCCCTTCGGGTATTCCCGGAAGCCGGCGAACCATCGTCCCTGCTGCCAGAAATGCTCTTCATATTTGGCGTACCAGTCACGGGCGGTCTGAGGCCATAATTCCAGTGCCCAGATTAGCATGAATGACATCCCTACACCGCGGGCACTGTCTTTTGCCCGGCCGGTTTTTGAGTCGACGATGTAAGCTGGCAGGCCCGTGTTTTCGTCGAGCCGGGTGTCTTGGAATCCTCGAATCGCTCGGGCGACAAACTTGGAATGGTCGGTGCCGAGCACTGCATCGGCCCTCTTGATTGCGGTGATCGCTGGCAGGACGTCGACGGGGTAGCATTGGCCAGGGTAATCGTCCAAAAGTCCGTATGGCGATGCGTCGAGTTCGCTCGCCAGCGACTCTACCTGGTTGCGTAAGAAGTTCTCGTATTTCCTGTCGCCAAGTATTTTCTGATAGCTGGTCAGCCCGCTGATCAGGAGCATCCTGTAGAACAGGTCTTCCTTCGTCAGGTATTCGTCGCCCCATTGATCTTTGACCCAGGCTGCTTGATCGGGATCGACTATCAATGCCGCTGCCGCGGACACCGCCCCTCGCGCATAGCTTCGTGGTGCAAAAGGCGCCAGAGTCGGGTTCATATAGTGTACTTCCTGCAACGTTTCTGTCGCCCACAGATAGAACACCGAACTGAATATCGGCCATTCGGTCTTGGCAATATCCTCGGTATTGGGTTTTGCTGGGGCTCCGGATTCGAGGCGCCGACGGGCCCATTTCTCATACTTTGGTGTAAGTGTGCTGTGCCATTGAAAGACACAGCGGAGCTGATCACCACTATAGAGGCATGGATCTCGCAGGGTTTGAATCAGCATCACGGCAGGGATGAGCAGTACGTAAGTCGAAAGAACAATTATGATAGCGGCATTAATATTAACGCAGAGGGTCAATTGTTTCTTGGTTTTCATTGATCTGGCCCATTTCCAAACAACTCTAAGTATAGTGTATAGGAAGGTCGATGTCAATCTAATAAGGCTGATTCGAATCCAAAACTGAGTCAACAAATACAAACTTTTTGTTGTGGTGCAGCGTAGTTAATGTTATAATTGTTGCTGGATTGTGAGGGATTTATGTACGTTCTTTAGGCGGTTTTGACAATTGAATACGGGGGCGAATGGCTTCGACCGGATGGTGGACAGCCAAGTCGCATGCTCAGGACGCCGGTTGGCCTGGCTAATCATCCGGCAACTAATTTTTAATTGGCAACTCTCAGTTGCGAATGGCTGCTTAATTAGCGGCCCGTCCTGCCTGATTTTGCCTGTGGGTTGGGTAAGGGCGTCACACAGCAGGCTGGCTGAGCCGGTTTTTCGGGCCGGTAAGGTGAAATCTCTCCGAAATAGCCGAGTTAAGAGCCTGTCGTTTGGCGCTTAATAAGGCGAAAAAACAATCAAGCGACTAAGCATGTAGAAGCTTGTCTTGAAGCATCTCGGGACGGGGGTTCGAATCCCCCCGCCTCCATTGCACC
>CAZHBL010000776.1:0-2585 GCA_964530105.1 uncultured Pirellulales bacterium
TCGTGTTCTCGACGCTGACTACTCTCGCGACAATCGAGCCGGCGCCGGTTAGCATCTTGTAAGCGAAGTGGAACTCATCGGCTTCCACGCCGTTAACTGTCCAGATATCGGCGCCGGAGGCGGTCATTGTGTAGGTACCGACCGGGCCCTCTATGAAGCTGCCGACAGATGCCGGGTTTCCTCTGAACCACAGTGACAATTCTGCAACACCTTCCGCGGTCCAGTCGCGCTGGTCTGTCAACGTCAGCTCAACCTCCGAATACTTCGAGTAGCCCTGCTTGTTGTTGTCGTATGAAATGGGCATTGACTGGTTGTCTCCGTGGACGATAGCCTCCTCGGTATAGGAAGTAGTGGTTTCATCACCTACTGCAGCACCGCTTCCGTTGCCGGCAAAGTAATCCGCCGTCCCGGGCGTGCCATAACCGAGCCCATCGTGCCAGGAAAACCATATTTGATTCTCGCCGGCATCGTAGCCCTCGAAATCGTCTAAGACAAAAAAGTCACTTGTTGTAAAGCTCCAGATTTTCCCTGCCCAGGGACTATCGGGATTGACACCGTTAACTTCATCAATTCGCCAGTAGTACGTCGTATTCAATATAAGCTTGCCGGGATCATAATTCTCCTCGCCGAGGGCCTTTGGCCCCTTGTACTCGGGCGAAGCTGTCGTTGCATTCTTGACTGCGTCCGCATCCGTGCCGAAATACACCTCGTGAGAAGCAGCGACGGCTCCTGCGTCCCAGCTAAGAACCGCCGATGGATTTACACCCAAAGCACCGTTGGCCGGATTCGGACCGCTGACTGCACCCAGAGTAGTGAAGCTCCAGACATCGCCTTTATGTGTAGCGGTACCGTCAAACGCATCGACACGCCAATAGTAAGTCTTGGCCAACTTAAGCGGGCCGGGATTATATGTCGTACTGCCCTGTATGAGGCCCCCGCTGGCATTGTTGACAGTATCAAAATCTTCGCCGAAATAAACGGTGCGAAATATGGCGCCAAAACCTGCCGTCCATGCAAGTTTCGCATTCAGATTTACTAACTCAGCACCATCAGCCGGTTTGGGTTCGTACGCAGTCTTGGGGGGAATCAAGAAGCTCCAGAGTTCACCTTTCCACGGACTCATCGGGTCCGCATCATTGACCTCGTCGATTCGCCAATAATAAGTCGTGCCATTAACAAGACCATCCGGATAAGCATATCCGGGAAAGCCGGCAGTATAATATGTCAAGTCCTGGTTGCCCCGGAATAATTCCGAATCTCGTGTGGCCTCGTTAACATCGTCAGGATTTTCACCCAGATACACATCGTGTGAAACGGCATAATCACCCGGTGTCCAGCTCAGGTTCACCCATGTGTCGGGATGGACAGCACCACTCTCCGGACTCGGCTCCTTGGCTTTTTCAGCAAATACAATCCCTATCATCACATTGTCTATGTGAAGACTTCCGGTGGCGCCGGCCGCGTCATCGCTGGCGATGAGCACGCGTCCGATGTTGGTCAGCTCGGTATTCGTGACAGTACCAATCACCACGCCGTTAAGGGTGAGCATAAACTCTGTGCCGAATTGCTCCAACACCAGGGTGTTGTACTCCCCTGCTATCATCTCCGAATCAGGCATTGCGGTCCAGGGAGGATCAGGCCAACTGCCATCTTCGGAAGAGACATATTGGCAGGAGCCGCCGGGCCACCAGTAGGGCTCGAAAAAGGCGCTGGTTTTCGCATCGTAGATGCGAATGTGGAAGTTGAAGCTGTCATCCGCCTTGAAGTCGAGGGAGATTCTCGTCTCATTCTCAATGGTTCGGGAAATACCCGCTCGCACCCAGTCGCTGCCCTGCTCACCGGCGATGAGAACCTCGTTGTCTACAATTTTGACCTCAATGGTTCCATCCGTCTGAATCGCCCAACCATTCCCTATGTCGCCATCGGCTCTATTGAAGTCGTCCAGGAAACCTACTCCCCAGGCGTTGGCAACTGAGAGCATAAGAACAAGCATAGTGAAACTCTGGATCTTACTCATCTTACTTCCTCCTTCATAAATAAAACTGATAGGAAATTTCGCTCCGACCATACACCGAAGCAATTGGCAATATTTTCTCTTATTTTTAGACTAAGCATCTTGCTTGAAAAGGTTTCTGGGCCTAATGCTACCTCCTTCCTTGAACGGACAATATTGGCACTTATTTAACTGAAATCTGAAATAAACTGTAAAAATTCCCCCCCCACACAAAATGAAAATTCTAAAGATTTACACTTGTCTTCTTTATACCAGATTACCCGCCGTACCGTCAAGGGAAATGTTCTCGTGATGACCCAACCCTGGAACAGTTTCAATTGTAAGGCCAGAGAATCACCGGCCGGATGATACCCTCTATGTCCAGACAATATACCTCCATACACAAGTATACCGGGACTAAACAATCTTTATCTCCATCGCGAACCCAAGCCAGGTTTTCCATCTTCTTAGCGTACGGCTTGGCCAAATCACTCAGGTCCACTATAAAGAGGCTGTCCATATCGAGTCTGCGACGCAACAGAGAAAGGTAATTAAGCCAGAGATGTTCAAGGTAAGCTCGACAACCTTCGCC
>CAZHBL010000777.1:0-2581 GCA_964530105.1 uncultured Pirellulales bacterium
CTGAGAAGCCTGCTTGATTTTCTGCATTTGCTTACGAACTCGCGTCCCTGCTGCCTTGTTACCACCTTCGGCTTTGCTGATGTCAGCCTCAATTTCAGCGACCAGCACTTTAAGGTCTTCGTACTCTTGCATTAAAATAACCTCCACTTTTTGGATTAAAAATTTACTTAGAGCAGGTTAAAAATCATTAGAAACTTAACGATGCAAAAGTGTTTTGTCAAAGAAAAATGCCCTTTTTACAAAAAAAATCAATATTTTTTTATCAGTCAGGTTTCGAGTTTTTTGGTTAGTTCGGCGATTCTCCGGCCTCGGCGTATACACTGCCGTTTAACTCTTTCATCGGGTTTGCCGATGGAAACCGGCCCATAGTGGTCGCCCTGGGGATCACCCTGAACGATAAAGCCTGCTATAAGCATCACTTCGATTATGCCCATGATAGTGGTTTCATTGCCACCCGCGATGTTTGCCGAGCTGCTAAACGCAGAGCCTACTTTGCCGTCGAGTTTACCGTGAAAAGCGACTGAATCGTCGAATAGCTGCTTAATCGGTCCTGCCATATGGCCATAATAAGTTGGTGAGCCGATAACTATCGCATCATAATTCAGGAGATCCTGAGCTTCTACATCGCTTACGGATTTGCATTCGGTTTGCAGGTCTGTCTCATTCATTGCCTTGGCTATTATCTCCGCCATTTCTCTTGTATTACCACTTCTTGAATAATAGATAACTATTGCCTTTGCCATTTTTGCTCCTTTTTTCTTATCACTTTTGCCCGGGAAGCAGATATATCTCTTAGACAAATTTAATTGAATACTGGACCACCGAAAGGTCTTTGCTTTAGATTATAATCATACACACAGTGGAAATAAAATTCCAGGATTACATTTCGATCATGTGGCTAAATTAGCAGGCTGGCAACCGGTAATGGGACTGATAAATTCTATTCTGGAACTCGCCGGTATCTGATTGGTTTGAATATCTGCTCTGATGGGTATATATCGAAGTACAAAGCAAGCCGCCAAAATCACGGATTCCTGATGTCGCCCTTTTATCATGTTTTTCAATGTTACGCTCAGCGGCGCAGGTAAGGGAGCTTTTCCGGAAGAGGTACATTATTGCCGAACTTATCCTCGCCGTATCCGGATTCCGCCAGTAGTTTGATGTCGGCCAGCACTCGCTTATCGCCAATAAACTTAGCGGTCATTTTGGTGTCCACATCGATCTTACCCATTGCCAGCAGCCTTGCCATCTCGTCAACAACCTTCTCAAGTAATGTACCTTCCTTTCGTGTGGGCTCTTCCGGTAACTGCAGGGGTTGTTCGTAAAGAATAAGTTTGCTTCGCCCGGCTAAGGTCAGTACGAGATCCCGAATAATGTCATTGAAGTCACTTTCATTGTCCTGTTTCCGGTCAAGCTTGAGACGGACGATTTCTTGGGCAAGCCATCGCCGTTTTTGCGCATTGATTTTTTCATTGGCTCGGAACAGTCCGAGCGGCGAACTGGCATCATAAACTTCATCGTCCAGCTTCATTTGAACCGCGCTGCCGTAATGCAGCACAATCTTGGCGATCAGTGTGGATGGGCGAACATGGAATCCGCGATAAGAAGGCACGGGAACCTCGACCTCTCCGATTTCAGCATATCGATTGAGCATCTCATGGCAGAGGTGTTCGGCGCAACCGATATAGAGATTGATATGTGTAATCGAGTACTTCATCAGGACATCCAGCAGCACGTCGGTCTTGACTATTGGCTCCTGCCGGCCCGGCGAGTCGCACGGCTGCTTATTCACGTGCCGTTCATAGTGGTGAACGAACAAGGTCGCCGTCCTGAGCAAATGAAATACAACACTTATATGCCCTCTGAGAACAGGCAAATCCGTATCAAGCTGAGCGGCTTCCGTGCCCGAAACATACGTATCATACAGTGACTGAAGGCTATGGAACCGAAGCTCGATACTCCGTAACTTGTTCTCACTAACCGAGTCCCGGACATAAGAAGCGAATTTTTCGGGCTTAACGCGGCTTGCAGCACGAACATCTTCACTATCGACAGCCAGGTTCAAAAAGGCTGTGGTCAGGAGAGTTACAGTTTCTGCGATTTCAATTTTGCGAGTTTGGCAGTGGTGTGGCAGGCAGCCGGAAGGGAGCTCTTCGGTATAAGATTCCTCTCGCAATTTCTGTGATGGAATCGGTAAGCCAAGCTTCCCGGCTTTGGTGAGCATCTGCTTTGCCACCTGCTGAAGGACACTGACCGTGAATTCAAGCGTATCTTCCGTCGCCTGGGCAAAATCCTGTTCGATTGGCAACAGGCGATAAGTAGGCAATGAATATCGGATATGAAGCAGTTCGTAGCTCACATCGGAAAAGTGCTTAATTGCCGCCGTTAGCGACCTGAAAGCACACCATTGGCAGTTGCTGCCTGCTCCATACCTGTCAAGGAACTCCTCAATCTGTGTCGATTGCGATAGCAGGGCACCTATCAACGGACGTATCATGATATCTTTAGTCGATTTGCATTGGGATATATGCTTGGAAAGACCCAGTAAGGTCAGGGCACGTTTTGCGATTAGCTCTCGAAA
>CAZHBL010000778.1:0-2571 GCA_964530105.1 uncultured Pirellulales bacterium
CCTGCAACGTCCCGAACTGGCAGCCCCACGAGCAGATGAATTTGTTGGCCAGGATAACCAGAAGAAGAAAGATGCCGAACGCGATAAGCCGCGGCGGAAAAATCACGCCCTTCGAACCCAAAAGGACGATCGCATCCTTGACCGTTCCCATCGGACTCGGATCGCTTCCCAGAATTACCCCGAATACACCAACCGCAGCCATATAAATCCATTTTCGATTCCGGGCCGAAACTTTGCCTTTGCTCATTAACCTAAAGACGGCGAAGAGAACAATAATCCACAACAGCCCCTTTAGCAGTATCTTAAACCAGTTCCTGGATTCATGCTCAGCCTGGATAGCCTGCACTTGATTGACTTTTTTGCTCAACAGCTCTTCATTCATCCCAAAATCGGCAACCTGCTTTTTTAAATCATCCTGAGAAGCCAGATTGAAGACTTTTTTAAGCACGTTCCGGCTGATGTCGTATTTTTTACCAAATTCGGCGACCGTCATGCCTTTGCTGACAGTTACGGCAATATTTTCCTGCTCTAATTCCGCCTTGCCGGCCCACAAGCTGCTCGAAACCGCAGAAGCGGAAATCACGATGGACACTATTAGTACGAAATATAGTATGTTTCTTAACATCAGTTAAGTTCCTTAGTAGATCCCGAAGAAATCTCGGCGATGCTGTTGGGGCTTATCTAAAACATATTTGCTTTAGTTTATTTCTTCCGTTTACGGTCGCAATGGTCGTAAATGCAGTACAGGAGCTTTACAACATTCTGGTTTTCGATCCGATAGTACACTTTGGTTCCATTCCGGCGACAATTCAGAACCCCTTTGTCCTTCATCATATTTAGCTGCTGACTCGTGATGGCCTGCTTGACGCCCAGTGCCGTTACAATATCGCTGACGCACATTTCCTTTGTCTCCAGCAGCTCAACAATCTGGAGCCGAACCGGATGAGCCACGGCCTTCAAAACCTCAGCTACTTGTTCTGCTACCTTCTTATCCATCTTGAAATCTCACAAAATATTTGTGTTATATTACTATATAGTGATAATTCGATATATCTCGCTGATTGTTCGCAAAAAAATAAAAGAATTTCAGACTAAATATCAAACGAAACTTGCCCGGAAAGTCCGGGGGCGCTCTATGTCTTTTGAATTCATAGACTTAACCAAGTCTTTTTGAAGGATTGTGACTAAAAAATTCGCTGCAGTATTTATCGACCATCTTTGAGGAGCTGCAAGGACTGATAATATTCATCCTTTCATAAAGAAAATTGAGGACTTTCGATTTTTTTATGCTTGACAATTTAAAAGCGCGATAGTTAAATTAGGTCATAAAGGCAAGCTGGCGGAAGCTTGCGACAAAAGGATTTGTTCAAAGAAAAGGAATGGATAAGATGAAGGATTTATTTACCACGGGGGAAGCTGCGGAGATTTGCAGAATAAGCCAGCAGACAATAATCCGTTGCTTTGACGCCGGTCGGCTGGAGGGATTTCGTGTTCCCGGCTCAAGATTCCGAAGGATTCCGCGACAGAGTCTTGTCAAGTTTATGAAGGACAACAAGATCCCCCTCGATTCCATCGAGTCCGGCAAGAGGAAAGTTCTAATCGTCGACGACGATGCCGAGATCATCGAGCTTATAGTCGATGTTCTTAATCGGGACGGCAGGTTCGATACAAAAACCGCATCGAGCGGTTACGAGGCGGGAATGGCTACCCAGCAGTTTCGGCCCGAATTGATACTGCTCGATTATATGCTGCCCGACGTCAACGGCAACGTTGTCTGCCAGACGATCAGAAAAAATCCAGAATTCGAGAACATCAGAATTATTATTGTAAGCGGCGTTGTCAAACAGGATGAGATCGCTCAACTGCTTAAATCCGGCGCTCAGGATTTCATAAGAAAGCCGTTCGACGTCGCTGAACTCACCGGCAAAATCACCTCGGTCCTGCAGATGAAATAACACGATGCAACCGGTGGGGCTGCTCGAAATCTCGATGATGGATAAAGAACATGGATGACTATATGCCGGACAGATTATCTAATACAAAAATCGCGGCACAACAGGTAGAGCTTGCTGTTGGCCGGCTCGACTCACTCTCGACGCTGCCCTGCGTGGGCGCGAAGCTGTTTTCCAGGCTCCGGCAGGGCCAGTTCTCGTCCTCGACGATTATCGATATTATAGAATCGGACCCCGCGCTGACAGCCGGAACGCTTTCGCTTGTCGGCCGGCACGGCATGATCCGATCCGGCGGAAAATTCTCACTCCAGCAGGCGCTCGATAAGCTTTCGGTACACGAGGTTCGCGATATTGCTCTGTCGGTGAAAATCATGCCGGTCTTCGAGACGGGCGATGATATTGCCAGCTATAGCATCCAGTCTCGAAAAGGGCTTATGCTTCACAGCCTCGCGGTCGCCTGTTGTGCTAAAGAGATCGCTGAGATCGCATCGCCGCAAATAGACTCCCAGTTGGCGTACTGTGCCGGTTTGCTGCACGACATAGGAAAATTCGCACTGCAGGAGGCGATGCCGAAAAGTTTTATCCGTATTGTCGAGGAGGCAGAATCGGCGGAACAATC
>CAZHBL010000779.1:0-2569 GCA_964530105.1 uncultured Pirellulales bacterium
CTGTTATCCGACCGGTCACGGGCAGCGTACCAGTTTTTCCAGGGCCAATCCCAGTTGCCTCCCCAGAGGTTGACTATAAGGTAGTCAATATAGTTCGTAACATCGAGCAGATTTGGATATGCGGGATTCGGCGTACCGTCAGGATTATTGCCCTGAAGCTTCAGATACGCTTCATTGGAGTTCCCTGCCTGTCGACATATAGCAAGCATTTGGTTCCATGTCGAAGAATCTCCGTTGATAACTTCAAAACCTTCTTGTCCATAATGCATTGCGTCCCAATTTTCTTTTTCGCCTCCGTAGTAGCTGGCCGAGAAGGAATGGTCCGGCCGCTCACACGGGTTGTAAAGGCCCCAATACAGGCCATTTATATAGAGATGAACAAATGTCCCATGAGAACCCGCATCTCCCGTTGCTATCTGCAAACTCCGCCCAAACTCATCGCGCGTATACTGCTCGGTGAACCTTGCGTCGCTCCAAGTGTATCCGTCGTTGGCGCCGCCACGGAGCGTAATCGTATCAAACTCATCGACCGCATCATCCCCGAATAGTGGATATCGCAGTTTGGTCGGACCATAGATTCCTCTAAAAAAAAGACGAAAAGAATTCTTCGTGGCACGGTTAAGAGCTCGAAACCACCCGCCCTGAATACGGACTCCACAGTTGATTTGGAATCCCTGCTTTCCCTCGGGATAAATCAGTTCAATAGAACCCGGCCTTTCCCACGAGACTCCTCTACTCGTAGGATTGGCGTAAATGCCATTGCTCGAATCGAACAAGTCATCATTTGTCATTACTAGAGACATCGTGGGAATGGATAATAGAGCATCTTTTATCATGCTGTGGTAACGCGGATCCTGAACGATATCCGGATCCATCTCATAGTCGGCGGAAATGCCGCGCCAACGCGATGGAAAGCCTAAAGGACTACGTGACTGCTGGAGCACATCATCAAGAAAAATAAACGTCTGAGTATTTACTTCGCTTGGATTCCAGCCCGGCTTGACTGCCCTTGCCCGGAGGTTTGTAGTCTTATTTATAGGGATAGGACCGGTATAAACGATACCGTTCGGGGACCGGCCGCTACTGTCGGTATCATACGGCTCGGAGCCGTCGAGAGTATAATAGATATCCGCCCCATCGGTCTCGGTGGCGATTGTTAATGAGAAAGGCGAAGTGTAAAATCCGCGGTTGTGGCTGAATTTAGCCTCGGCAACCTCGCCTGAATACACACTTATATTTTGGACCCCAGGGCTGGGGATACTGAAGAAACGCTGATTATCATTGGCGTCCGGATAGCGGCCATAGGAAATATCGGTAGTCTGGTTGCCAAAAGCGATGCTATCGACCAGAGTAATGCCGTCGCTGTCGAAAAGGCCGATTTCTTCACCGGCGACACTGAGTTTGAAATTCGCATGCAGCCCGGCGTCGGTTGTATCGTTGTCGGCCCATACCAACAGAAAACCGCCGGCGAGGATCGTAGTAGCGGCGGGATTACCTACCGGTATCCGCCATTTGGTCGTATCGGACAGATTGTCCGTCAGATACATGCCGCCGATATCAATCGCATCGTCGCCGTAATTGTGAATTTCGATCCAGTCATCGTACTGGCCCTGCGGATCCTGGATACAATTGCTGTTGGATGCCATCAACTCGTTAATCGCCAGCGGGATACCTGTCTGGTCGGCCTGAGCAAAGCAGATAATAGATACAGCCAATATCGGAATAAGCAGCGGGATTCTCATGCGTTTGATCATTGCCATCATCCTGCCTCCTGTGTTTTTAGACCAGTGAGTCCAAGATTTACTTTTAAGCCTATAAAAAACAAATTCGTACAAATAAGATTCTTCATTATAACATAAACAGCGTTGTTATTTCAAGGTTCACTATTAGCCGGATTAGATGTTTTATGCCGACAAGACTTGCATTTAACGGTGTGGGCCGCTATTCTTGATGGATAATTTGAGCGGTCCCGAAGCCTGTATTTGTAGCTTTCGGGTTGAAAATTTAAGGAACTGTAATATGAATGTTTTCCGTTCACTACATAATCCCATCATTGGGCCGGAAGATGTTAAACCTTCCGGTGACGACTTCGAAGTCATCGGTGTTTTTAATGCCGGCGTAACTCGTTTTAATGACCGGATCATTCTGCTTCTTCGAGTGGCGGAAAGGCCGATTAACACGAATCCGGATGTCGTATTAACCACCATATATATAGACGCTGAAGAGCGGCTGTTCGTTACAGAATTTTCTAAAAATAATCCGGAAATCGATTTTTCTGATCCCAGATTGATAGTAACACCAACAGAAACTTACCTGACTTCTATTTCGCATCTTAGGCTGGCCCGAAGCAAAGACGGCATCGATTTCGAGCTTGACGATGTCCCCTCAATCTCCCCGGCGAACGATTATGAAACATTCGGCATCGAAGACCCGCGAATCAGCCTGATCGACGGTATATATTATATCAGTTACGTCGCGGTCTCTCCTCTCGGAGTGACAACGTGCCTTATATCTACGAAGGATTTCATCTCTTTCCAGCGTCACGGCGTCATCTTCTGCCCGGAAAATA
>CAZHBL010000780.1:0-2567 GCA_964530105.1 uncultured Pirellulales bacterium
CTCCTTAGCGGGACCTTCCGATTCATATTCGACCAGGAGGGACTATTTACCCTTGGCGGCATTATAATTATGTTGCCCGAAGAACGGATTATGTCTAACAGGCAAAACGCCTCCGCCGAGCTTGCTGAGAGCATGGTTGATGCCATAGGGGAAGTCGGCAACCTGCTGGTCGGCTCATGGGACAGGGTATTTAGCGAGGGGCTGGAAGGGTATAATCACTTCTCGCACAGATTGCCGGCCTTTGTCGGGAAACCATGGGATAAATCCGAAGAAACGATGGGATTGGCCGGCGACGAAGAAGTTTTCTTTATCCCATACGAAATGACAGTCGGCTCTTACCCGTCCTTCAACTGCGGAGTTATTTTCCCGAAGACAATTTTCGGCGAAAGCTCTGATTTTGTGCCGGAACAAACCACTGTGATCGAACAAGCAACTCAATGAGAGACAGAGGAGAACACTCAAGATATGCAAACTGCCACTGAGAAAATCGATTGCGAAGAGCCTGATAAAGAGTTTGATATAGTCGAAGGAAACGACGGCGAAGAATCTAAACAAGAGCAGCCGTCTGTTGAAGAAACACCGGCTGAGGCAACTGACGCCGGAGAGATTGCGGAGCAAGCACAGACCGGGCAAGTTCCGGAAGACACAGCCGATTCTGAAAATGTCGCTGTCGAGGAAATTAACGCTGAAGAATCTAAACAAGAGCAGCCGTCTGTTGAAGAAACACCCGCTGAGATTACTGACGCCGGAGAGATTGCAGAGCAAGCACAGACCGGGCAAGTTCCGGAAGACACAGCCGATTCTGAAAATGCCGCTGACGGGCAAAGTAAATGTGAAGAATATCAGCTCTGGGAGCCTGATTCATCCCCTGACCAGGAAGATACCGCTCCGGATCCAAACGCTACCAATGACGTTGCCGAAGAAACTGCTGCAACATCCGAGACGAGCGAAGAATCCGCAACGGGCAAAATCTTCGAAGCCATCCGGAAAATAACTCAGTCGCCGGCGATTCTCCCGGGCCAGTCCGCAATGGCAAAAAACGAGATACCCGGCGTCACCGGAGATCTTTTTGATATAAGCGCAAACGATATTATGCAAAATAAGGTCACCTGGGCAAGCCCGGACGACAGCATGCAGCAGGCCCTTGCAAAAATGAAGCAGACGGACGCCGGCTATATCATGATCGGGCAAAACGGGGCGCTCGAAGGCATTGTCTCAAAATCCGACATAACAAGAGCAATGAGTCCCTATTTGCAACCCATATTTACGAAATGGCGCCGGCCCCTGGACGATGCGACACTTAAAATCAGAATCAAATGGATCATGAGCAGACCCGTTCGCACCATAAAACCGGAAACATCGCTTGCCGCGATTATGGAATATATGAGCCAGTTTCGCGGGCGATGCCTGCCCGTGACGGACGAAGCAGGCAACGTGCATGGTCTGGTGACAGCCTTCGATATCTTCCAGGCATTGCTGAAGAGCGGTTCTAATATTCCCGCCGAAGACCAGAGGGCTCTGGCACTCGCCGAATCAGCAGGAGAAAGCCGGACGGCGTAACATCCATCCGGCGTAAATCAAATCGAATGGAAGTTTCGCTCTATAAATGGCCATGACTGGAATGAACGCTTAATGAGCAGGGTGGACTAAGTCTCGGATTTTTCGGCGAGTTCATAGGCGCCGAGCAAAGCCCGCATTACATCCGTCACAGTGACTATTCCCCGAAGCTTTTTTTCTTCTTCAACCACAGGCAGGCAGCTTATCTTCAATTCGTGCAGCATTTTCACCGCATCGTAGAAACTGCAGTCGGGCCGGATGTGGGTGACATTTCGCGTCATGATACTTGAGATGGGCAGGCTGAGGCTCGGGTCCCTTATGTCAACATGGAAAAGGCTGCTGCGAAACGCACCTGTCCCGGGCAGACGCTGCCCGCCTACGAAAGGAAGATAACGCAGAACGTCCCGATCGGACACTATCCCGACCATTGCACCTTCCTCGTCCACTATCGGTACGTGCCGGAATTCTCCGTTTTTCATCGATTCCATTACAGCAGCAAGGCTGTCGCCGGTACTAAGGCAAACCAATTGTTCGGTCATAATGTCTTTAACGGTTTGCAGGATAATTGTGAGCAGCGATGTCACATTATCGTCGCCTCCGTGAAGCCGATCGGCAGACCCATTTTTCTTAGGTGAATGGCCTGTTTCCTTTGGCTTTGCAGATAACCGGTATATCGTTTCGAACCTGACTATCAGCTTCATAATGTCCGCTGTGGTGATAACACTCACAAGATCTTCACCATCGAGGACCGGCACCATATCAACGTGATTATCCAACATGACTGAAAGCATATTCGGGATGGATGTCTCCGGCGATACGGTTTTGGGTTTTCTTGTGACGATCTGTCCCAGGAGCTGTCGTTGCACTTTTGGATTTGCTTTTACTTCGATATTCGGGGGAATTTGCCGGAATATATCTCTTTCCGAAACGACTCCGACAAAGTAGGGCTTTTTCTCCTCTCCGATCGGAATGTCTACGACGCATACGTGCCGGATGTCGCTCTGCTTCAT
>CAZHBL010000781.1:0-2567 GCA_964530105.1 uncultured Pirellulales bacterium
GATGACAATACAACGTATAAGACTCTCGAAGTCAATGTCGATTAGCGAATAATTCCTGGTTATCGTGCGTTATATTGAATTTGAAAAAATTGTCGAGACGGTTGAATCGCTTTGTATATCAGCCGGCTACGAATTGCCTGAAGACGTTTTAATTGCTCTTGAGGGAGCGGCACGGAAAGAATCCAATCCGACTGCGGCGAAAATTCTGAATCAGCTCATCGAAAATGCCCGCATAGCAAAAGATGAAAAAATCCCATTGTGCCAGGATACGGGGCTTGCAGTGGTCTTTGTAGAGCAGGGTTCGCAAGTGGCCATCAAACCTCCTGCCGGCGATGAGCATGGAACGCTTTTCGATGCCGTTAATGCCGGTGTTGCAGCCGGTTTTGAAAAGGGTTATCTGCGAAAAAGTGTTGTCGCCGATCCTCTGAAACAGCGTCGGAACACCGAAACGAATACACCTGCGATTATTCATCACACGATTGTGCCGGGCGAAAAACTCAAGCTGACCGTGATGACCAAAGGCGGCGGTTGCGAGAATAAAAGCCAATTCAGGATGTTCAGACCTACAGCCGAAAAAGAGCAAATTATTGATTGGATTGTTGATGTTGTCGGTTCTGCCGGCGCCGATGCCTGCCCCCCGTTCATTGTGGGTGTGGGGATTGGGGGCAATTTTGAGCTGAGCTGTCTGCTGAGTAAAAAAGCGCTATGCCGGAATATGGGCGAGAAACATAGCGAGCCGTTTTACGCTGAGCTTGAAGCCGATTTACTTTCGAGAATCAATGCGCTCGGTATCGGTCCGCAAGGATTGGGTGGTGATACCACTGCTTTGGCCTGCCTGGTCGAGACGGCTGCATGCCATATCGCTTCACTGCCGGTAGCGGTAAATATCGAATGTCACAGCCACAGGCACAAAATGGCGATTATCTAAGCAAGCAACTCTATGAATAACTATGGTTAGTAGCCAAGTCTGCCCCACACGGATTTTCTGAAATCCTCCAGTTCCTTTATGCCTTCCGGGGTCTGGGGTTGAAATCCGCCGCCGCCATACCAATCCGCAGTATCCCTGGCGCGTTTAATGGTCTCGGCTGCTTTCCACTTGAGATGGCTGACGTGGCCGTCCGCCCACGATACCGTTGTGCCGTCGCCGTGACGGACAGGCGGGTCATCCCACCAGGGACCCGGGTTGTCATAGTGCACGGCAAAACTGTCCGGGGTCATTGCGCCTTCGTCGATGTAAACCATTCGCAGGGCCGGAGCCGGACTGCTTACCTCACTGATTCGCTTAATCCAGATCACCGTCTTACCTACCCTCGTGCCCGTGTTGTATACTTTTCCGGTGCCTGAGGCAGTACCGCTACGGACCAGGCCGTTCATGGCGTCTACGACCGAATACGTGACGAACTCACCTCGCCTTCCTGTAGGACATTTGTAGATACCGTAGTCTTTGGCAATCGGCCACAAAGCTCCCTCACGGATGGCCTTCTTCTTCTGTGCATCAGTGAGCCCGCTATCCGCCACATTTGGGCTGTCCCAATTTTGCCCCCAACCCCGACCTACCCAGGCCCTCTCTATAATTCCGGCAGCCGAGCCGTCCTCGGTGTAGCCGGTGTTGGAGGTATAATGGAAACCGCCGGCGCCGTTGGCGATTTTACTGTCATTATCGTCTGCGTACATGAGCCAGGTAAGTGTCAGGCCCTTGAGATTGCTCTCACATACGATCCGCTTGCCCTGCTCCCGGACTCGATTTAGAGCCGGCATCAGTATTGCCATCAAAATCGCAATGATGGCGATCACCACTAATAGCTCGATTAGCGTGAAGCCTGTTTTATGCTCTCTCATCATGATACTCCTTCAATATCTTCTGTTTACTTTACTTTTCAGAATCCAATACAAATGAATTCACTGAGAAGAAAATCATTTGTCCACAAACAAACCGGTATACTTATTATCCATATAGCCTTATATAGCTATCAATACTGTGCGTCTTTGCCCCACATTGCCAAAGCGGCCCAGTGAATATCTTCGTTACCCGCTTGTGTACCAGAGAAAGCAGTCGGCGGCACCCGCTTGCCGAACTCGAGTGTCCTCGGATCTTTCCATTTGTGATAGTCGCTGTGCCCGTCTGCGAAAGAAAAGTTCGTTCCGTCACCGTGTCGAACCGGCGGCGGATCCCACCACTGTTCCTCCGTTACATAGACCGTCCAGCCACCCAGGGCGGAGGGATTTGTACCGCCGTCATCAACAAAGACTATCCTGTAGGCCGGGTTGGGGATTTTTATTCTTTTCTTAATCATCTTGGCATTCATATCGGGCCAGTCCTTACAGTTCATCGAATCGGCCACGGAATACGTCCGAAATATTTCTTCCTGCGTGCCTGAGCGAACGATCTTATTTACCGTCTTGCATTTGTAAAGTCTCAACTCCTTGGTGTAGGGCCACAGCGCACCTTTCTTGATCGCATCTATCTTCTGACGATCTGTCATCCCGGCCCCCCAATCGGAGAGCGCCCAGGGAGTCTCGTTCTGATGTATAGCACCCGTGTACTCGCCTGAATCGCCGTTAACGAG
>CAZHBL010000782.1:0-2566 GCA_964530105.1 uncultured Pirellulales bacterium
GGATCGACAATCACCCATACCAGAAATGTTGTCCCAAGAGATCC
Organism: uncultured Pirellulales bacterium; assembly: GCA_964530105.1. GTDB lineage: Bacteria > Planctomycetota > Phycisphaerae > Sedimentisphaerales > Anaerobacaceae > JAFGPJ01. The sequence goes on from CAZHBL010000782.1 coordinate 45, forward strand.
CATTGCGATTCCCAGCAGGAATTGGCTGGTTGTATTTATACCTATCATTCCCAGCAAACCTGCAAGGCAGCCAAGGAAGGGGGCTGAAACGTAAAAAACGGAGTAATATATCGTGCTGGTCAGTGGATGTTCTACCTGCACTTTTTGACTGCTGCTGATACCTCTGAATATAGCGAACAGGTATAGACTGACCAGCAAAAGAATGATTAATGCGCCTTGGCCGGAGATGGAAAACACGACCCACCAGTGGACGCCGGCCTGCCGCAAGGCTAAAACTACAATATAGCTGACGCTCAGAATGAACCAGACCGTGCTGGCAATATGAGCAATTCTCAATTCATCCCGCTGCCTCATCAGTATTACCATTCTCCCGTTCTAAATTCGTCGAACACTGGTTAAAACATGGTTAGCTGCAAAGCTGTCAATAGCCGTAGCCGCCGCCGCCGCCGACGCCACGGTAACGCAAAGCATCTTGAGAAGATCCGCCTCCAAACATATAGTAACCAGAAAAAGCTCTGGCAATGGGCCGTATGAACTCTTCTATCTTCATTGCGGCTGCGGCAAGGATTGTCGGTGGCACATAGATGATATCACCTGCCTGCAGTAATACATCCTTAGAGGCATCGCCGTGAGCAGCCGCGCGGTCAAAGTTAAATTCGAAGATTTTGGGCTTAACGTTCTTATCGCCCGATGGTCTTATTACCTGGATACGTTGCTCCCATGCCAATACTGTCGGGCTTCCTGCGAGTGCTAATGCGCCCAGGACTGTATCGCGTCCGGAATAGGCCTGAGCACCTGGACTACCCACCTGGCCCAAAACGTAGTATCTTTTACTGCGGAACCCAACGACACGAACATCGATCGGATTGTCGCCTTCAATTTGGTAAAGCTCCAGAATCTTTCCCCTCAGCTCGTTTGCCACTTGTGCGGGTGTCTTGCCCGCTACATATAACTCGCCGATAGCTTCGAAGCCAATCTTGCCGTCCGGACGAATTTGCTGTGTTTGCATGTTGATTTCCGGCACAGAAGAGCAATGTATCTGAACATCATCCGGCGGATGCAAAATATAATTTTTTGCTGAGACATCGACATTATTCGGCATAAGAAATGCTTCTATGTCTTTCGGGTTGGATGAAAAACAACCTGTTAAACTAACTGTAAGTAGAGATAATATCGTCAATATTACTGTTCGGGAGCACTTCATGATCGTTTTCCTTTTATTTGTACTGTTGGATTTTCTTGCTTATAAAGCACTATTTTGACTTGTATATGCTATTATCGACATTAATTCCCACCCAATCAAGTTCATACTGCATAAAATTGAAAAAAATACCATTTTATTCGTCCGATAAATATCGTTGATGTATTCAATATATCTCATTTCGTCGACAGACAGAAAACGAAAAGGTGAGTAATGAGTGACCAGAAACGAGCGTTCATCATCCATCCTCTCTGTCATCCCTCGTAATCCGGCCTAAGACCTATGACCTCCAGCCTTTCTTCTACCCCTTTGGGAGTAGATAAAATTGGCTTTGTTTTTTCAAGTTCCTTTTCCTCATTTTGACGCTGTCCGCAGAACACAGAACACTGAACGCGAATAAATTGGCTTTGTTTTTTCAAATAGCCTTCTATTAGGCACGGTTTTACACCGATTAACACCGTTGTTTCAGCCACAGAGAGCCCAGATGACACTAAGAAATAATCAATAGTAAATACCAAAAGTCTCCTGTATTCTATTTTTTTGCCTTTTACCTTTTGCATTTTTTCTTGAATATGCTATCTATATTAATTTTGTTATATAGTATACGAACTTATATTCAAAAGGTCGATAAAATTCTTAAAAAATCTCCGTGAGACGCCGTTTTTCAATCTACCACAAAGAATGCATAGAAAGAGCTAAATATTCAATTTTATTAACCGCTGATTGATGCAGATTAACACCAATGACAATGGTTTGTTGAGTTGATTACGGATGCTTATGTATTTTAGTGTGCTTAGGTTTTGGGAATGGGTGGGGGGATTGGGAGCGCGAGGGGGCTGGCGAGAAGATGAACATTATTTATCTGTGAAAACGACAAGAACACAAGGGAGAATCAATCATGCCGCTTAACGGGCAGTCATCTTTTTAGTGCTGGTTTTCTTTCGTTTATTAGCTTTCTTAATTTTATCTTTTCGCGGTCTGCCGATAGGTAATGAACGTACACGGCGGCCGAGCAGCTTTTCGAGCTTGCTTAAAAAACTGTCGCTTCCCAAAGGTCTTCCCGTATGCGTGCTCAACCTTACTCGACTAAGCTCAGAATCCGGCATACCAGCCTCAAGCTCCTTTCGCCACTCTCCAGCCGATATCATATCGTACCACCGCGACAAATTCAACATATCCGATACCGCTTTTTCATCTACATGCCCGGCCGCACTCGACCAATCATACCGCCACGGCTTGCGGCAGTGCCTTGCACGAACGGGATTTAGCTCGATATATTTCATCGCCAGCCAGAAGTGCCGCTCATCCAGCGCACAGGAAT
>CAZHBL010000783.1:0-2564 GCA_964530105.1 uncultured Pirellulales bacterium
TCAAGCAATATGAATTCAAACACGGTCGGTCAAATGTTCGACCGTATCGCGCCGGTATATGATATTCTCAATCATCTGCTCTCTTTCGGGAGAGATTTCTCCTGGCGCCGCAGGCTCGCCGACGCCGTCGTTAAAGACAAAAAACTGCGAGTCCTCGATCTTGCGACCGGTACAGGTGATGTGTTGATTACGCTGCTTGGCAGAAATCCAAATATTGCCGAAGCGGTCGGCCTGGATATATCCGAAAACATGCTGGCTCTCTGCCGCAGGAAAATTAAACGCCGCAAACTCGCCAGTCGTATTAAGCTGCTTCGTGCTGATTTGACCGCCAATGGCCTGGCCGGCCAGTCCTTCGAAGTCGTCACAATGGGCTTCGGAATCAGAAACACTCCAGACGCATTCAAAACTCTGACTGAAATCCACCGTCTCCTCAAACATGGCGGTACAGCGTTGATTCTGGAATTTTCCATGCCGGCCAACCGAATCCTCAGAAGCTGTTACCTGTTCTACCTGCGGTTTTTTGTACCGCTGCTCGGTCGCCTGCTCTCCGGCGACAATCATGCCTATCGCTATCTCGATACAAGCATTGAAAACTTTCACCGCCCCGAAGATTTCTGCCGCCTGATGCAAAAAGCCGGCTTCTCGAATATCAATGCAACACCGCTGACATTCGGAATTGCCTGCCTCTACCAAGGCACAAAGCCGAATAGCTGATTTCGCTTGTCCCGACTTACGGGAAGGTTTAGACTACTGTTATATTATTGTGAGACTATATATCCGATTGAGAACTCAACCGAATGCAAGACAACAAGTATGAATTTGCTGGTAAGACTGTCTTGGTAATGGGTTTGGGCCGTTTTGGCGGCGGAGTAGACGTCGCCAGGTTCGCACACAGCGCTGGCGCGAAGGTAATCGTAACGGATTTAGCATCAGCCGAGCAGTTGAGCGATTCGCTGAACCAACTCCGGGATCTTGACGGCATCGAATTTCATCTCGGCTCGCACGTCCCGGCGGACTTCGAGCAAGCCGATGTCATTGTAGCCAATCCCGCCGTACCCGGCGATAATAAATTTCTCAAAATCGCCCGCCAGGCAAACAGATTTGTCACGTCCCAGATAAACATCTTCTTCGAGCTGTGCCCTTCAAGGACAATCGGCATAACAGGTGCGAACGGCAAAAGCACAACCACCGCTCTGACTGCCCATTTGCTTGAAAATATGGGCAAAGAAACCGTCTGGCTCAGCGGCAACATCGGCAACCAGCCATTGCTGACTATATTAGATCAAATCAATCCTGACGATTTGGTCGTATTGGAACTGTCGAGTTTTCAGCTCGAACAATTAGCGGAAATTCAAAAGGCGCCGGATGTTGCACTGCTGACGAATCTTACGCCTAACCACCTCGACCGGTACGGGACATTTGAAAATTACTGTACCGCGAAAGAGAACATCTTCAAGTTTCAAAATCGGGACGATAATCGCCCCGCCGTTTCCATTTTTAATGCCGAAGACAAAATTGCTGCCGAATGGTTCGAGAAATACAGGAATGACGCCGGCAGGATTTGCATCAAATTCACCGCCGATGATATACGTGACGAGCTTCGCAATTGTTTTGCTTTGCCGGGCCGGGCCAATCTCTCAAATCTCGCCGCCGCCATGGCCATTGCAAAATATTTTGGTACAGAAGACGACCAAATCAAATCTTGCCTGCCTGAGTTCAAGGCCCTGCCACACAGGCTCGAACTGGTCGAAGAAATCAGAGGAGTCAGGTGGTATAATGATTCTAAGGCAACCACGCAGGAAGGTGCAATCACCGCCCTGGATGCCTTCGAACAACCGACTATCATCATCGCTGGCGGATACGATAAGAATCTACCTTTCGCCGAACTGGGTGAGAAAATCGTCCAAAAAGCCAAAGCTGCTATCCTCATCGGCCAAACCGCCCCCAAAATCGCAGAGGCGATAAATAACGCCCAAACGTCATTGCGAGCGAAGCGAAGCAATCTAAACCAGCAAGATACGAAAGTCGAGCTTGCCGATTCCCTCGCCGAGGCCGTCCAACTGGCAAATCAACTCGCAGCTTCCGGCGATATCGTATTGCTAAGCCCTGCCTGCGCAAGCTACGACATGTTCGAGAACTACGAGCAACGCGGCTACGAATTCATACGGCTCGTTCAAGAGCTTCGTACCGCCAGAACCAATCCTCACACAAAAATCACATAAACAAGGCCGAGCGGCACAGTTTTTCATGCACATTGCTATTTGTTGAGCAAACTGCAAATCTGCTCTTTGTGTTTCAGCGCCTGATTATAGGAGTATCTTCGCCAAAAGAAGAAAAAAATCAGAAAAAACTTTAAAGCAGTTTTTCCACAATAGCAGACGAAAAACGCAATGAATGTCCCTATCAATCCGATAGGCCATGATTTTCCCGGCTGGGCTTTGTAAAGTCGGCCTATAAACCTGTCGATTCACAGGCAACAGTAAGAGATTTGAGGGTATTTACAATGAACGAAAATAGTGATCGAAGAACAGAACAAAGACTACGTTATTATTGGCCCATCTGGT
>CAZHBL010000784.1:0-2563 GCA_964530105.1 uncultured Pirellulales bacterium
CGCGCACAAATAACGGACGTCAGCGTCTCAGGCCCGAACTTCAGCGGAACCCTCGTCTGAACGGGAATAAAGTACAAGTCAACTGCTACCGGTTTTATATCAGCTTTCATGTTCTCACCGCCGCAATCTTCGTTTATATTCAAAATGAGCGAATTGTAGATATAGATACATTTATAATCTAAACTCAATTATCGGTCAACCTTAACTTTGCCGGATTCTAAGGCCGAACGAACTCTACCTACCTCAGCGGGCATTTAGCGGCGAATTCTTTTTAGCGAACTCTTGCGGCGTAGTTCCGGTTAGGTTATATTAACTGCTCCTGTTGGCCTAAATGGCCTAAAGAAAGACGTCTTTTTGGGTTGCTTTGTCGGCCGGGGACTCTATAATCTCGATAGAAGACGTTTTTACAGGATGGAGTGTTTGTATTCGTGAGTCATTAAAAAAGTATCTTAAAATACAGGATGTCATTTCGATATTTGATTGAAAGGAGCAAGCATGGAACTCAATAGAAAACTGAAAATGGGAATGATTGGCGGAGGGCCTGGAGCATTCATCGGCGATGTGCACCGCAAGGCATCACGTTTGGACGGCGGCATAGATCTGGTAGCCGGGGCGTTCGATATCAACCCGCGAAAATCCAAGCAGCAGGGACGTGAGCTTTTGCTCAATCCCAAGCGCGTTTACGGCACTTACCAGCAGATGATCGAGGGAGAGCTTAAGCTGCCGGAGGGCGAAAGGATTGATTTTGTTTCGGTTACAACGCCAAACAACTGGCATTTTCCGATCGCGAGAGATTTCCTCAACGCAGGCTTCCACGTAATGTGCGAAAAACCGATGACAATCGACTCCAAAGAGGCAAAGGAACTCAAGCAACTCGTCAAGAAAACACGCAAAGTGTTCGGATTGATGCACAACTACACGGGCTATCCCATGGTGAAGCTGGCTCGTGACATGGTCCGCGCCGGCGAACTGGGCAAGATTCGCAAAATCGTCGTGCAGTATCCCCAGGGCTGGCTGGCCACGGCCCTCGAGAGAACCGGCCAGATGCAGGCCGCCTGGCGTACCGACCCGAAGCAGAGCGGCGGCGCCGGTTGTATGGGTGACATCGGCACGCACGCCGAAAACCTCTCCGAGTATATCACAGGCTTGAAGATTACACATCTCTGCGCGGACCTGACGATTTTTGTCAAGGGCCGCAGGCTCGACGACGACGGCAACGTTTTGCTGCGTTTCAACAACGGGGCCCGGGGCGTTCTGCACGCCAGCCAGGTCTCAATCGGCGAAGAGAACAATATTGCAATCTGGGTCTACGGCGAAGAGAAAGGCCTGGAATGGCATCAGGAGCATCCAAACCAGTTGTACGTCAAAGTTCCGGACGGACCGGTACAAGTTTGGAGTCGTGGAAATGGGTACGTCGGCGCCAAGAGCGCCGCGGCCGGTCGTGCCACGCGTCTGCCGTCAGGCCATCCCGAGGCGTTCTTCGAGGCCTTCGCCAACAATTACCGCAATTTCGCCGATACCATTCGGGCGAAGCTGACTCGAACGAAACCCGATCCCCTGGCGCTGGACTTCCCGGACGTCAACGATGGCCTTCGCGGCATGCTCTTCATCGAGACCGTTCTGGCAAGCACCAAGAGCAAGCAAAAATGGACCGCGTTCAAGAAATAGCCCCCGTTCTTGCTTTCGCAAGAAAGCACGGGGGTGATATTCAGGAGTACATAGAATGCAAAACTTGCAAGAGAACTCACATTCAGGTGATGCGAAGATATCCCGGCGTAGCTTGATGGCTTCTGCGGCGGCCGCTGCAGCCGTGGCGATTTCGGCAGGGGCATCAAAATCACGGGCGGCTACATCCTCCAAAAAGTTCAAGCTCAAGTATGCTCCGAGCTTCGGGCAATTCAGGCAACTCGCCGGAGATGATCTCATCGATCAGCTCAAGTTCATGGCCGATCAGGGCTTTTCGGCAATGTTTGATAACGGCATGATGGGAAAGCCGACTGACCTACAGGAAAAAATCGCAAAAGAAATGAGCCGGCTCGACATGACCTTAGGACCATTCGTTCTTTACGCCGACTTCGGTAAAAAGTCCTTCGTCACTCGCGATAAAGAAATTCGCGAAATGTTGATCAACAAGATGAAAGAAGGTATCGAATGCGCCAAGCGAATCAACGCCAAATGGGCGCTGGTCGTGCCGGGCGCGTATGACCAGGGCCTCGAATGGGATTATCAGACGGCCAACGTCATTGAGAACCTCAAGTACTGCGCCGAAGTAGTTGAGCCGTCGGGACTGGTAATCGTCCTCGAACCTCTGAATGCCTGGACGAACCATCCCGGTCTGTTTCTGACCAAGATTCCACAGGCCTACATGATCTGCCGGTCTGTAAACAGTCCTTCGATCAAGATTGTCAACGACATATACCACCAGCAAATTACCGAAGGCAACCTTATACCGAACATCGACATGGCCTGGAGTGAAATCGCCGCGTTTCATCTGGGTGACAATCCCGGCCGTAATGAGCCGACCACCGGTGAGATTAATTACAAGAACATCTTCAAGCACATT
>CAZHBL010000785.1:0-2563 GCA_964530105.1 uncultured Pirellulales bacterium
CGAAATCGAAGGGCCACAAGCGAGTATCTGATATCAGCGGTTCGCCGCAAAAGCGAGGAGTGTGTCTGATCGTAAGGACTCAGACGCCAAAGAAACCGAATTCGGCTTTACGAAAAATCGCCCGTGTGAGGCTGACCAATGGCAAGGAGGTTACAGCTTACATCCCGGGTATTGATCACAATCTTCAGGAGCACAGCACCGTGATCATTCGCGGAGGTCGTGTAAGAGACCTGCCGGGCGTCCGGTACCATATTGTCAGGGGTGTCCTCGATTGTGCCGGCGTGTCCGGTCGTAAGCAGGGCAGAAGTAAGTACGGAGCAAAGAAAGCAAAATGAATTAGTAATAGGCTAACCGGTTAGATTGGTGAATCATGGCCGGTTACTCAGAATCAAGTATAGAGGAAAATAATGTCTAAAAAGTTTACCGCTTCAAATCAACAATTAATACCGGATCCGAAGTATGGCAACAAGTTGGTGTCTAAATTCATAAACTGCCTGATGTGGGACGGCAAAAAAAACACTGCACAGATGGTCTTTTATGATGCCATGGATATTATAAGCGGAAAGGTTAAGGATGTAAACGCTCTTGAGGTGTTCGAGAAGGCAATCAACAACGTTAAACCGCTGATTGAGGTTCGCAGCAAGCGTGTTGGTGGAGCCAGTTATCAGGTGCCAATGCAGGTAAATTCCAAGCGCCAACAATCACTCGCCTTTAGGTGGATTTTGGCATCGGCCAGGTCTAAGAAGGGCAAACCTATGAGTCAGCGTTTAGCCTCGGAATTGTTAGATGCCTATAATGAAACCGGCGGTGCGATGACCACGCGAGAAAACATCCACAGGATGGCTGAGGCGAATAAGGCGTTTGCCCACTTTGCCTGGTAAGAACTTTTGCTTGTAACTGCCACGGTGCGTTTTTCAGAATGGCCGTGGCAGTTTTCTTATAATAGTAGTGCAGCGTGTATATTGCCGTGTAAGGCAAGTCTCTTGTGCCTGACAATATAACTGAGTGGAATTGTCCCTCAATAAGACATGAGAAAAGAATAATGTCGAGCACTCTGAAAAAACTTCGCAATATTGGCATTATGGCCCATATTGATGCCGGCAAAACAACTGTGACCGAGCGAATTCTTTACTATGCTGGCAAAACGTACAAAATGGGGGAAGTGCATAACGGCACAGCAGTGATGGACTATATGGAGGAGGAACAAAAAAGAGGTATTACGATCACGTCGGCGGCGACAAAATGTCCCTGGAAAGGCTTTGAGATTAACCTTATCGATACTCCGGGACATATTGATTTTACCGCCGAAGTCGAAAGGTCGTTGCGTGTTCTTGATGGTGCGGTAGCGGTATTCGACGGCAGTGAGGGCGTGCAGGCACAAAGCGAGACGGTTTGGAGGCAAGGGCAAAAATACGACCTGCCTTGCCTTTGCTTTGTGAACAAAATGGATAAAATTGGCGCCGACTTTGAAATGGCCGTCAATAGTATTCGCGATAAGCTCCTTGCAAATCCAATCATATTACAGGTTCCTATTGGGGCGGATGATTCCTTTGCTGGAATCATAGACCTTATCAAGATGCAGGCAGTTTTTTATCAGACCGAAAAAATGGGTGCGACATTTACGGAAACTGAAATTCCCGCTGAACTGAAACAACCTGCCCAGCAACAAAGAAACCGAATGATTGAGCTTGCAGCGGAGCATGACAGCGAATTGATGGAAAGCTTTGTCCACGATAAGCCAAGTGATATTGAAACAATTATCAGAGCAATTAGAAAAGGGACTTTGAGCAACAAACTTCATCCGGTATTTGTTGGCTCTGCCCTAAAATATATTGGTGTGCAAAGGCTTCTCGATGGTGTCATAGCATATCTGCCTTCTCCGTTGGATAAAGAGGTCCTTACAGGGTACAAACCGAACGATACGAGCAAAAAAATATCCATCAAATGCGATTATAACGGCAGCCTGGTGGCGCTTGCATTTAAGATAACCAACGATGTTCATGGAGATTTGAGTTTTCTGCGGATTTACCAGGGCAAATTGAAGTCCGGCATCAGGGTCTTGAATGCAAATCGCAATAAGAAGGAGAATATTACCAGAATATTTGAGATGCACGCCAATGAGCGAAAAATATTGGACTCGGCCGGTGCCGGCGATATCGTCGCAGTTGTGGGATTAAAACAATCACTTACAGGCGATACGATTTGCGATCCCAAAAAACCCGTCTGCCTGCCGAGCATTTCATTTCCCCAGACGGTCATGAATATGTCGATTGAGCCCAGAACTGCTGCTGAAAAAGCAAAATTGGCAGATGCACTGGCCGCCTTGAAACGCGAGGATCCGACTTTTGCATGTAAAACGGACGCCGACACTGGCCAGACAATCATCAGTGGAATGGGCGAGTTGCACCTGGAAGTATTGCAGCACAAGTTGATAAGAGAAAAGGGAGTAAATGTCAGAGTTGGCAAGCCGCGTGTTGCCTACAAGGAAGCTATCACAAAATCGGTTGAGGCAGAGGGCAAATTTATACGCCAGACAGGTGGTCATGGCCAATACGGCCATGTT
>CAZHBL010000786.1:0-2561 GCA_964530105.1 uncultured Pirellulales bacterium
CCCTGCAATTTGCTAAGCAGATTATTCGTGAGCTGCTCGGGATCGACTATCAGCATCAAACTATCTTCGAACTCGGTCAGCAGAGTGTCGTCCTCCGCCGATTTATGAAATAGAGTGAGAATTCTCTGCCACATGGAAAAATACCTCGAAACCATGAGAGAAACGGATTTCGTCATATAAAGCAGACAATATTATATAGCGCTGAATTACATAGTCAATATAGAGCAGCCAAACTATAAACAGATAGACTTTCTATCTTTGAATTCTCACAAGATACCACGTTGTAGCAGGTTCACCAATGGGTATTTCGAAACCATCTGCAACTACTTGTGCCTGAATTGACTGCCCGATTTTCTTGCCGGCACCATTTAGTGGAACGGCTTCTACATGTTCTGCCGGTCCGATGTTCCGGAGAGTCACGCTGCCCTTGACCGGTTCGATAACGGTTGGAGCCGAGCCCCAGTTAGACAGAGACGTTCTGTCTTCGTTCCAGGTCATATCCTGGTTCGCTGAGCGTGCCGTTGCGACCAGAAGGAGGCTTGGAGAACTGGAAATGGGCTCTGCGTTTAGAGATGTTACGATGATTGAGCAGAATTCGTTTTCCGCCGTAACGGAAATGTTCTTCAATGCTTTATTATTTTCTTTAACAAATCCAATAACAGCCTGTGATTTTTCTGTTTCAATAGTTACAAGTCCTTTTCCCTGCTCTGAGCGGTACCAGCAGAGTTCACCTGTATCAGAAACAATTGGATTGTCGATGGCGACTTTCGGATACTGCCCCGGTTGAGCATCAAAAGCAGCGATTCGTGTTGTATGCCGTAAAGGCGTGGAAAGTGAGAATCCGGGCGTAAAATATGGCCGCTCCGAAGATGCCGAACGGATGCTTTGGCGTACTTGTTCCAGTGAATATGACCTTGGGACTGTCTCAATCGCCTGTCGTACGTCACTTCTTAAAAACATAACGGCACAAGCAGCGAGATTTGTCATTCTAACAGGGTCCGGGCGAATCTCGAAATGTCCCGGCATTTTCGGCTCCCATTCCTCCGGATCTTTATGCTCGAACGTATAGAAGAAAATGCCGTCCCAGTCATGGAAGGCCGAGTAGGCCGCGAGGATGCCGATACCTTCACAAGCATACTCATTAGGGAAAGGATGATTGGTCTCCGAAACGGTGTACGGCTTGCCGGCTACCGCTGACCGGGAAAGCTGAACCACCGTGGAGTTCAAGGGATCATTGACCATTGGGGTATTCGGTATAGAAAAAGTCCTTTTGCCCGTTTTGGGATCGTTCAGATAACTCGGATGCTGCCAATATACATGACCGTCCACGACATCCAGCCTGGAAGTGGAAGACAGCAAAGGATAGCCGCTCTTCCAGTGGTTATGGTCGCTGGTGCCGACAATCAATGACTTGACGCTAAGCTCGTTCTTCAAGTATTGATATATCTGTGCGAAATAATTTTGTTCCAATTCCATGTAGAATTCTGCTTCGATGTGAAATCTCTTTTCGGAGGTGACGTTGAACTGTTTCCTTGTCAAACGGGGTATAAGTTCATCGGCTTTAACGCCAGCCGACGAACGGAATTCATCCAATTCGACCTTCGACAAGCGTGTTTGAAGCCAGTCATTATACTTCTTTGTAAGTTGCTCGGCGTACCAGGGCGTGATGTCGGCCCATGTGTCGGGATTCCTGTTCTTGTTTGTTCCCAGCAACCGGTCGCTGCACCATGCTTCCACGATGGAATTCTCATTGACCAGTTCGACAATCGCTACTGCCGGCTCGTTGCGGTATTCCGATTTGGTATATGGATTATAGTGAGTCAAAAGCTGCCGGGCGTATTCTTTATGGAGTATCTGAATATGCTCGTCGAAGTAATTCAGGACCTTCGCCAGCCCGAGATACTCATAATCCCTTACTCCATCGCCTTTTCTGTAGTTTCTCCCCACATTCAGATTGAGATTTGTGTAGATTCCCCGCTCCTTCAATTCGGCGACAAAATAATCCAGCCGGTCAAGCTGTTGCCGGTCCAGGGCACGCGTGTCATTCCGATCTTTGGCAAAAAGACTGCCCGACCAGTTCGAATCAAGAAAGTGGAATCGGACACAATTGATACCGAAGCGGGCCAGATGCTCGGCTACAATCGGGGCATCCTTTTTAGACGGAAAACATGCCGCACCTGTGAAATTGACGCCCCAAATGCGAAAACGCTCACCGTTTGGCTTGACGAGGTGGCCATTTTCTACGCGAATAAATCCATCTTTGCCAGCCGGAGCATTTAATAAAAAAGACAGATTCACAAGCGAATCCGCATTATCACGCCAATCCATGGCAAAAGGCATCATTTGAATATTACCGGCATAAGCATAATTTGAAAAAAGTACCAAAGACAAAATCCAGCTACATATATCTCTTGACGGCATTAATTTCTCCTTGAAAAAGATGGATATCGCTTCAAAATACATAGTTTTTAGCATTAGATTGTCTAAAACTTGCTATGTAATTATGTTATAGGAGAAAAATAGTAAAGTCAAAAGCGCAGTTGAACTACTAAAGGAGTTAT
>CAZHBL010000787.1:0-2559 GCA_964530105.1 uncultured Pirellulales bacterium
ATTATCCGTGTTTGCGAAGGTTCCTTAATTCCAGAATCTGCCAGCGCTTTTGCAAGCGCATCTGCAGCACCGGACATCATCCGGGTATGGAACGCTCCGGCTACCTCCAGGCGTACCGCTTTGATGGCTCCGACCTTCAGGGCCAACTCTTTCGCCCGCCGGCAGGCTTTTTTTTCGCCGCTGATGACGATTTGGCCGGGACAGTTGAAGTTCACAGGCTCCAGAAGATCACCTTGGCCGGCCTCCTCGCAGAGCCAATGGGCCGTCTCGTCATCCAGGCCGATGATGCTAACCATTGATCCTTCGTTTGCCTCGGCAGCGGCCTGCATGGCCTGCCCGCGTTTCTGTACCAGCACCAGTCCGTCCTCAAAGCCAATCACTCCCGCGGCGTAAAGGGCGGTATATTCGCCAAGGCTAAGGCCTGCTGTTACATCCGGAAGTATTCCGCTGGTCGAGGGTTCTGTCTTGAGAACCTCTAAAATAGCCGCTGAAGCGGTGAAAATAGCCGGCTGTGAAATTGTCGTGCTGTTTAATTGCTCGGCGGGGCCTTCAAAACACATTTCACTCAGGTCGAATCCGATAATTTCGTTTGCCTTCTTAAAAATCTCTGCCGCTGCGGGAAACGAATGGGCGATATCGGCGCCCATCCCCACAACCTGTGCCCCCTGTCCCGGAAATAAAAAAGCCGTTTTCATAATTCTTATCTCGCTTGTCGTCCCATGAAATACCCCTGAGCAATTAAAACTCAATTACATTTGCTCCCCAGGTCAATCCTGCACCGAAAGCAACTAAAATAACAATGTCACCTCGTTTGATTCTTCCTTGCCTGACACAATCATCGAAGGCGATCGGCACCGAAGCCGCAGATGTATTGCCATACTCATTGATGTTTATAAAGACCTTTTCACCAGGCAGTTCTAACCGCTTGGTCGCGGACTCAATGATTCTTGCGTTCATCTGATGCGAAATAACCATTGCAAGGTCATCAATGCTCAAGTCACAGGTGTCGAGACAATCGTTAACAGTTTCAACGATTCGCCGAATCGCCTGCTGATAGACTTCCCTGCCCTTTATTTGCATATAGATTTTCTTCGGATCGTCCAGATCTTTGCTCACCGGATGACGAGAACCATACGCCTGGCAGTTCAATGCCTCCCAGCGGTTTCCATCCGAATGCATCGTGCTGTACAAAATACCCCTGCGTCCGTCTTCTTTTTTTTGGAGCACCATGGCTCCGGCACCATCCCCGAAAAGGATACAGCTCGCCCGATCCGTCCAGTCCGTGATCTTAGTCAAAGTTTCAGCCCCTATAACAAGGGCGTTATTAAGTCGGCCACTTTCTATAAACTGCTGCACGATAGAAAGTCCATATACAAATCCGCTGCAGGCGGCGGACAAATCGAACACCCATGCTTTCTTTGCTTTAAGAGCTCGCTGCACAAAGGAGGCCGTCGAAGGAAAGACCATCTCCGGCGTGATAGTCGCTACTATAATCAGCTCAAGATCCCGGGCATCAAGCTTTGCCTCGGCCAAAGCCTTCTTTGCCGCTTCCGTGGCTAAAAATGCCGTGCTTTCATCGTCCGTAGTAATATGACGGACCTTGATGCCGGTTCGCGTCGTGATCCATTCGTCCGAAGTGTCAACCATCTCAGCAAGTTCATCATTCGTCAATAATTTCGCCGGCGCAAATGAGCCGTGACCGGCGATAACAGCACGAAAAGCGGGCAGGTGACCGTTCGTTTGGTTATTCATCCGTGGTCCTTACGCAAGTTCCCGAAAGATACTTAATGATCTTGTCGTTTATTTTTTCCGTGTAGAATCTTTTAGATGCTAAAATCGCATTTTTTATCGTTCTACCCTGACTTGAGCCATGACAGATTAGCGCTGTTCCATTAACTCCCAACAACAGCGCGCCGCCATACTCATTATAGTCATATTTCTTGTAAATTCTTTTCATTACCGGCTTAAACTTCATCGCAAGCCGAATTTTCTCTTCCATCAGCTCGTACTTAATCGCCTTAAATAATCCGTCAACAAGACCTTCGGTCAGCTTTAGAATCACATTACCGACGAAACCCTCGGTGATGACAACCTCACAGGCACCCTTGAAAATATCTCTTCCCTCAATATTGCCGACGAAGTTCATATTCGAATCGGATTTCATTAACTCGCGTGTTTTCTTAACGACCTCGTTACCTTTTGCATCCTCGGAGCCGATACTCATGAGCCCGACTCTTGGGTTTTCAATCCCAAGCAGATGTTTCGAATACACACTCGCCATAACTCCATATTGATAAAGATGTATAGGTTTGCAGGCAATATTGGCACCCACGTCACATATTGTTACCGGCCCTTCAGGGGTTGGAAATACTACCGCTATCCCGGGACGATTCACACCCGGCAGGTTTCTCATCCTCATCTGGAAAGCCGCAACACAGGCGCCCGTATTGCCTGCCGAAATGACTGCATCAGCCTGATCTCTTTTAGCCAGCTTGGCAATCGTGGCGATTGAACTCTTGGGTTTCCTGCGAAGAGACTCTATCGGCACATCGTCCATGG
>CAZHBL010000788.1:0-2557 GCA_964530105.1 uncultured Pirellulales bacterium
AGGGCGTCGGCGTGTTCTTCCCTCCCAAAGATTACGAAAAATGGGCCGAGCTGATCCGCCAATGGGCCCGCCACACAAAGACCAGGTATAAAAACGCCGAAGAAACCTGGTTGTGGGAGCTTTGGAACGAGCCGGACATATTCTATTTTCAGGGCACCTACAAAGATTATGAAAAACTCTTCGAATATACCGAGCAGGCCTTGCACGAAGTCATGCCGGCAGCGGTCCTCGGTGGCCCGCACGTCGCCGGCATCGGCAAATTCATGCAAAGGTTCCTGACTCACTGCGCAAGAGAGAAGAATGCTTTAACGGGAAAGACCGGAACACGCCTCGACTATATCGGCTTCCATGCCAAGGGCGGCACGGCATTCAAAGACGGACACGTTGAGATGAGCATGCTCGGCCAGCTTCAAAAACACCATAGAGGATTTGCCATGGTCGCGGGCTTCCCGGAGTTCAGGAATACGCCCATCATCATCGGCGAGGCCGACCCAGACGGGGCGGCGGGTATGCCGGCTTCTCGATCTCCGAGCCGCGGATACAGAAATGTCCCCGCATACGGTGCTTACGTGGCCGCTATGATGAAGTACTCGCTGGACCTGGCCGAGGCCGAAAAAGTCAATCTCAAAGGCGTGCTGACCTGGGCGTTCATGTTCGACGGCATGCCCTGGTTCGATGGCTATCGCACGTTGGCGACCAATGGAATTCACAAGCCGGTTCTTAACGCCTTTAAAATGTTAGGCCGGTTGAAAGGAAACGAGCTGCCCCTTAAGAGTGACGGAGCGATTGGTCTGGATGAGATACTCAAAGATAGCGTACGCGCCCGGCCGGACATAAACGGAATGGCCGTCGCCGATGACCAAAGTGTGAAGATTCTTATCTGGAACTATCACGATTATCTCGTTCCGTCCGAATCCGCCCCGATTCAGCTAAAGGTGAAATTGCCGCCGGACTTCGGCTCGAAAGCTAAGGTAATCCATTACCGAATTGACGATACGCACAGCAACGCCTACACAAAGTGGCTCGAATTAGGCAGCCCGCAGAATCCGGATGCTGAAATGCTCGCTAAGCTAAAAGCAGCCATGGAACTGGAGATGTTAGAACCAACCAAACTCATCGACATCACGAATAACGAAGCAACGCTAAAATTCGAGCTGCCGCGTTCCGGCCTGTCTCTTGTCATCCTGAATAAATAGTCTTGCTTCCGCCGTAAGGCGTCCCCTAACGGACTGACCGGAATCAGGAAATTTTTGCCATTGCAGTCACTTGGGACAAAGCCTATAATCATTAAACTCGCGGTTTATGTTCTAATGGTTCACTGTTTCTGTTGTTCTCTGCGAGTATTGTATGAAGGGGGCATTTGCAGTGAGGAATGCCGATGAGCGAAGTGAATGAACAAAACGATAAGCGGCCGAAGGGTAAAGCAGAGGAACCTACCCTGTCTTTTGACGGCTCGATGGCAGGACCGGGTGGGCAGATAGGTCATTTCCGGATCGAGCGGGAGCTTGGTCGTGGGGCTGCGGGGATTGTTTACTTTGCCCACGATACGAAGCTGAATCGTTCGGTAGCCATTAAAAGCCTGCCTGCCGAGTTGATTGAGAATCGTAAAGTTCGAACGCGGTTTGCTCGCGAGGCGCGGGTTCTGGCATCCTTGAATCATCCGAACATAGCTACGATCTACGATGAGTTTCAGGAGTCCGAGGGTCTTGGCTATCTTGTTCTCGAATACGTTCCGGGAGAGACTTTAGCCGAGCGGATTGCTAAATCGAAACTTAAGCTCAAAGAGGCATTAACTATAGCCCTGCAAATAACCGAAGCTGTAGCGGCAGCTCACGAGCACAGCGTTATCCATCGCGATCTCAAACCCGGCAATATCAAGATCACGCCGGAAGGCAAGGTCAAAGTGTTGGACTTCGGCCTGGCCAAGGCGGTCGGCAGTGAAGCAGCAGACCAGCACAGCACGATAACCGAGCCGGGCAGGGTGATTGGAACACCGGCCTACATGAGCCCGGAACAGGCCCGTGGTCAGGCGACGGACAAACGCAGCGATATCTGGTCGTTCGGCTGTGTGCTGTACGAGATGCTGACGGCTACGATTCCTTTCAAAGGCGAGACGATTTCCGACACGCTGGCTAATATTTTGCACAAAGAGCCTGACTGGAAGAAACTGCCACATAACACACCGGCCAATATCGTCGTTTTAATGCGTCGCTGTCTCGAAAAGGATCCGCATCGGCGCCTTCATGATATCGCGGACGCCGCAATTGAAATAAATGAAACCTTAAATCTTCCGGTGACCGCCCCTCCGATAACTACTACTTCCTTTCAAATCATACATCCTACTGGTGGGAAGAAACTGAAGGTAGTGGGTACGGTTTGTATCTTTCTTGGGATTATTATGGGCACTCTTGCCATCTGGAGTTCTCTGCGTACGAGTTCGATGCAAAAACAACCGGTAAGAAGTTTTACTGTTAGTCCCCAAACAACCATTGCTATGGAAGCGTTGTGGCACCATGCCTTGGCTATTTCACCTGATGGGCAGCGCCTTGCTTACGTT
>CAZHBL010000789.1:0-2551 GCA_964530105.1 uncultured Pirellulales bacterium
TGAAGCCCGGACTTTCCGTTATCGTCGATGCCATCAAGGAGAGCCGCATAATCTTTCAACGGATGCTTAACTATGCCACCTATCGGATAGCGGAGACAATTGCGTTACTCGGATTCCTTACCCTGGCCATACTTCTCTTTAGAATATACCCGGTAACGGCCATTATGATAGTATTGCTGGCTATCCTAAACGATGGAGCTATAATATCCATTGCCTACGACAACGTGCGATACTCCGAGAAACCTGACGTCTGGAATATGAGACTATTATTGGGGATGGCAACCGTAATTGGTGTTTTCGCCATGGTCCGTTCATTTGGTATCTTTTATTTAGGAGATGCCGTATTTCATCTGAATCAGAACACTATCCAGACAATGATATATCTTAATCTATCGATAGGCGGTCACTTGACCGTCTTCGTTGCCCGTACCCGTGGTCCATTCTGGTCCGTTAAACCGGCACGAACTTTATTAATAGCGGTGGGCGGCACGCAAGTGGTAGCTACACTTATTGCCGTTTATGGATTTCTGATGACTCCGCTGGGCTGGTACTATGCCGGGATTGTTTGGGGCTATTGCCTAGTGCTTTTCTTAATTCAGGACCGCGTGAAGCTTATCGGGTACCGGATTTTTAGGGGGCAACATTCAGGTTGGTTTGGCAAAAGACATCAGATAACTGAAACCGATATACAGGCTGATTTGACGCAGCGGATTACCAGGCGTGCGTATGAACTGTACGAGCAACGGGGTCGTCAGGACAGTCGAGCAGTTCAGGATTGGAATCAGGCGGAGCGAGAGATTCGGGAAAATGAAGCCAAGGCTGGAACGAAACCTGAAAACAAAAAATGACCATCAGTTGAGGAGTGGGAACAACATATTCATGTAACATGAAACGACGAGAAAAACGGAGTCAAAAGACTATGACAACAACCAACCAGGTAAATGACCATGAAAGAATCAGAATCCCTGACTAAACCTACTGTGGCAACGATGAAAATAAGCCCTTTTGCTGGAAAGCCTGCCAAGCCATCGATGCTCGTTAACGTGCCGAAACTCGTTACCGCTTATTATACTGAGGTGACTGATCCCTCGGTGCCGGAGCAGAGGGTTGTATTCGGCACCTCCGGGCATCGTGGTTCCGCATTTGAAAAGGCTTTCAACGAATGGCATATTCTCGCAATCAGCCAGGCCATTTGCCTGTACCGTGAGCGGCAGCAGATCGATGGTCCGCTGTTTCTTGGCAAGGACACGCACGCGCTCTCTGTGCCGGCTCTGGCTACCGCGTTGGAAGTGCTGGCGGCCAACGGGGTAGACGTTATGATTGCGGAGAAAGATGAATATACTCCGACCCCTGTCATCTCCCATGCGATTCTGACTTACAACAGGGAGCGCAAGACAGGACTCGCCGATGGCATCGTGATCACGCCCTCGCATAATCCGCCCCATGACGGTGGGTTCAAGTACAACCCGCCTCATGGTGGCCCGGCGGAACAGGCCGTAACTGGTTGGATAGAGGCGAAAGCAAACGAATTCCTCGAAACCAAGCTGCAGGGCGTGAAGAGGATCCCTATCGAGAAGGCGCTTCGTGCCGACACGACCCACCGGCATGACTATCTCGATGCCTACATCAATGATCTTGGCAATGTGATTGATATGGATGTAATTCGCAGCACGAAGATCAGCCTGGGTGTGGATCCGCTTGGAGGCGCCGGGGTCCATTATTGGGACCCAATTGCCGAACGTTACAAGTTGAACCTCACCGTTGTCAATAAGGCCGTCGATCCTACCTTCCGGTTCATGACGGTCGATTGGGACGGTCAGATTCGCATGGACCCATCTTCGTCTTATGCGATGCAGAGTTTGATTAATCTGAAGGATCGCTTCGAGATCGCCTTTGCATGCGACACCGACCACGACCGCCATGGGATTGTTACCCGGAGCGCGGGATTGCTGCCGCCCAACCACTACCTTACGGTCGCCATCTACTACCTCTTCCAGCACCGACCGAAGTGGGGCAAGGCAGCGGCGGTCGGTAAAACTGTGGTAAGCAGCCAGATGATTGATCGTGTCACCGCGAAGCTGGTCCGGAAGCTTTGCGAAGTACCAGTCGGTTTTAAGTGGTTCGTGGACGGCTTGCTCGATGGTTCACTTGGCTTTGGCGGAGAGGAGAGCGCAGGCGCGTCTTTTGTGCGTCTTGATGGTAGCGTATGGACGACCGACAAAGATGGAATCGTCCCGTCTTTGCTCGCAGCGGAGATCACGGCGCGGATGGGCCGCGATCCAGGCGAAATCTACCGCGAAATCACACAGGAGTTTGGAGAGTCGGTTTACGACCGTGTTGAAGTGTCAGCAACTCCGAAGCAAAAGGAAACACTAAGCAAACTTTCGGCGCAGGACGTCCGTTTCAACGATCTTGCCGGTGAAAAGATTCAGACTATACTCACCAGCGCACCGGGCAACGGAGCACCCATCGGTGGGGTGAAGGTATCAGCTAAAAGCGGATGGTTCGTGGCGCGTCCGTCAGGGACGGAGGAAATCTACAAGATTTATGC
>CAZHBL010000790.1:0-2549 GCA_964530105.1 uncultured Pirellulales bacterium
TAGATGACCAGAATGAGACTTGGGCCACCTTAAGTTTGACGTACAAATTCTAAAACTACCGAATTAATTACTCTGTAATCAAAAAAGGCCGGTTTTAAAACACCGGCCTTTTTTGGGATCATTCTTTCAGGAATTTCGCTCCCTTTAATGTCAATCGGAATGATCCAGGTCAGCAGGATAAAATTATATCAAGACACTCTGCCGGCCATAAATTCCGCTGTTTCAATCAAGGCATCTTTAGCATCGTTTTGCTTTAGGCCCGCTAATGCCTGTTTAGCGGCAGCGACAAACTCTCGTGCCCGACTACGTGCGTATTCCAAACTGCCGTACCGGCCCAGCATTTCTATCAGAGCATTTTTGTCATATCGTGCATCTCTTCTATCGAGAAACGAATTTATAATCGTGTTTTTTTCCCTCTCATCCACTGCTTTTAGCAGATGTATTGTAGCCAGAGTCAACTTGTGTTTATCTACATCGCTGCCGAGCGTTTTGCCTGTTTTGCTTTCGTCGCCGACTATATCGAGTAAATCATCGGTAATTTGAAACGCAATACCTGCATTCAGGCCGAAATCTGCTAATGACTTGATCTGGGATTCGCCAGCCCCGGCTAATTGGCCGCCAAGGTAACAGGAACTACTAAAAAGAACAGCACTCTTTTCAGTGATAACGTCCAGATATTCTGATTCGCTTAATTGCCAGCCATGTTTCTGAACGACCTGTCTTAATTCTCCTTTGCAGAGCCGAACCGCAGCAGTAGCAATTACATTGGCCACCTTCGGTTCAAGCTCGGCACACATTTTGAAAACGTGGCTTAATAAGAAATCACCCAACAACACAGCGGACTCGTTACCCCAGAGACTATTGATTGTCGGCAGTCCACGCCGCTGTTTGCCTTCGTCTATCACGTCATCGTGTAACAGCGTGGCGTTGTGAATCATCTCAAAAATCGCAGCAACGCTAATGTGCTTGTCTGTGATTTTACCACAGCAGCGACCGGCAAGCAAAACCAGGCCCGGACGAATCATTTTTCCGCTGTGGCTGCTGATATGTTCGAGCAACCCGTTAATATCTCCTGGCTTTGCCGATGCGGTTAATTGCCCGTTAATCAGGTCTCTGACCTTGCTTAGCTGGTCACTTATCAGTCTGAAGGCTGGGACCTTGTCTTGTGGGGCCCAAGCTGATATGTCGGTATGTGTCGGTGACTGCATAATGTCTAATGGATAGCAAACAGGAATTCGAATCTGAGGTCCTAAAATACCGGACCAATACAAATGCCAATCTCCATGCTTCTGACAGACGCGATCAAAGCAGCAAAGTTAAAGCAGGTTGAATGTCGTGCAGAAAGTTCGATATTCGAGCTTATGCGCTATCTGCTATTTCTCCTTTCCGTGGGCGTATTCGAAGAATTTTTTTCTCAGCAGACTTGTAATCGGTCCGGGCTTGCCGTCGCCGATAACCCTTCCGTCGACATTGACAATCCCTATGACCTCGGCAGCAGTACCGGTGAGGAAAAACTCATCGCAGACATATAGATCAAATCTCGTGAGATTTTTTTCAACGACCTGAACATTTTCTTCTTTGGCCAGCTTGATAACTACACGTTGCGTTATACCGGGCAGCGCCCCGGCCTCGGCCGGTGGCGTATAAATCACGCCGTCTTTGACGATAAGAACATTGTCACCGCTGGCTTCGGCAACATATCCTTCATGGTTATACATAATCGCTTCGGGAACATCATTGTCAAGCGCTTCAATCTTGGCAAGAATGTTGTTGAGATAGTTAAGGCTCTTGGCCTGAGGCGGAATTGCCAGAGGATGGTTGCGAACCGTTGTCGCACTGATTATCTTCATCCCCTTCTCATAAAGCTCCTCGGGATAAAGCTGGATGCTGTCAGCTATGATAAATATACTGCTGTTTTTACAGATAAATGGATTCAATCCAAGGGTTCCCACTCCCCGGGTTACTACCAGCCGGACATAGCCATCGGTAATACTGTTGGCTTTGACGGTCTCTTCGACTGCAGCGGCAAGTTCGCTTTGATTTATTGAGATTAGAAGACGGATCGCCTTGGCCGATTCATAAAGCCTCTTGATATGGGCATCAAGCTCAAAGATCCTGCTTTTATAAACACGGATTCCCTCAAAGACGCCGTCGCCGTAGAGCAGACCGTGATCGAAAACAGTGATTTTTGCGTCTTCCCGGCCAACGAGTTTGCCATCAAGCCAAATTTTTAGTGCCATAGATTTCCCTTTTTAACTGCACAAGTCACACGTTATTTGAATTTTTGTGCTATATTTTTCCATCGGCCAAAGTTACTATCCGGCTGGCTCTTTGTGCAATCCTTTCATCGTGGGTAACCATTACAATTGTCTGGCCAGCCCTGTTCAGTGCCTCAAGAACATCCAAGATACCATTTCCTGTGGCAGAGTCAAGGTTTCCTGTCGGCTCGTCGGCTAAAAGCAGTCTTGGCTCATTCATCAAAGCCCTGCCGATAGCCACCCTTTGCCTTTCCCCGCCGGAGAGCTGATAAGGTTTATGTTTAATCCTTT
>CAZHBL010000791.1:0-2542 GCA_964530105.1 uncultured Pirellulales bacterium
TATCATAATCTCCACGGAAGAAATTTATTTCACCTTTTAACCGCCATGCCGTCGGGTTGTCCGGATTGCTCTGAAGATTTTCATTAGCCTTCTCCAGCGCCTTGTCCAGTTGTCCCTGTCTCATCAAAAGCCACGCCTGAAGCAGCAGCATTCTCGGCTCATTCGGATACTTTTCCTTAAAGCTCTGCAGCTTGTACTGGGCCTCCTGAACAAGACCGACTCTGAGAAAAGCCTGAATTTGCGCCAGGTTGTTTTCTACGGTATTCTCGACGGCAACAAGTTCTTCGGAATATTTTTTTACAGCTTCCTTGTCGGAGGTTTGTTCGGCGACAAGCAGCAGGCCTTTGAAAACACCGCTGTCTTTTGTGCCGCTTTTGTATAACTGCTCCAAAACCCTCCTGGCATCCTCATATTGGCCGGCCTGATAATAATGGTCCCAGAGCAATTTTTCTTCCTGTGACTCCTGAAGAAGTTTCATGGCTTCTTCGCCCTGTCCCCTGGCCCGGTAGTATTCCGCATAGTAATAGAGCATTCGCTTGTCGCTCGGATTCATTGCTTTTGCCTGCTCGAAAGCGGACCCGGCAATAGCAAACAACGCTTCTTTGCTTTGTGGATTCGATTCTTTAACAGCCGATTCGGTTGCGAGCTTCCCAAGAAGTAAAGCGTTTTCTATACTCGGATTAGCTCTTTGTAAATCCTGCCGAATCGCTACCGCTTTTAACGGCTCTGTCGGGGCTATATAGTCGGCGTACAGGCCAAACAGCATAAGGTCGCCGGGATTTAAAGCTATCGCTCTTTCCAGAGCATCCCTGACTTCGGCTACCTGAGCAGCGGAAACATTACTGCCAAGCTGTTGATTCCGGCGATAAAATGCAATGGCCGATGCTTTGGCAATAGTTCCATCAAGGGGATTTATAGATGCCGCTCTGCGGATATCCTCCATGGCGGCATGTTCATTTCCAAGGGCTGCATTGATATTACTCCTGAGCATGTAAGCCTGCGAGAATACAGGTTTTTGTTTCAGGCATTCATTGACTCTGACTAATGCGTCTTTGAATTCGCCTTTAGCAATAGCCAGCCGAGCAGCAAAATCCTGGCCCTGGCAACCATCGAGATTTTTACTTCGGACTATCTTTATTACCTGCTCTGCCAAATCCCAGTCTTTCGTTCCAAGTGCTATGTCAAAAAGATAATTTGCCGCAAGTTCTATCTGTTCAAAATCAGAACTCTCAGGAATCAGCTCCTGTGAAGCACCTGTTTCAAGTGCCTCTTTTAATTGACTGGTTGCCTTCTCCGGTTCGTTATATCTGCGATAAAAAATCCCAAGCTGAACCTTCCTGCGAATCGGATCGGCAATACGCGACAGTACCTGTTCTTCTATTCGTTGACGCTTTTGTTGTGAAAGTTTTGCCGGATCAGGTTCAGAAAGTAACTGTTTGTAAACGAGCATTGCCGGACTATCCGGAAAATTTTCTAAAAAGCGATTGATCAAACGCAAAGCCTGATCTATTTGCCCTTGCGCCATAAAATTTCTACAAACGTTAATAACAGAAGCCTGTTCGACAGAATTTGGGTCTATCGAAAGTAGTTTCTCCAGCAGTTCGGCTTCATGTTTCCTTAAACTATCCAATTCTATTGTCATGAACTGCTGGGCATTGTCCTGCGAGTTAACAGGTTCCTGTTCACCGGTCCTTGTTTGCTGTAAATTAATATCTGAATCTTCCTGTCTTTGCTTCTGCGCTATAGCCAGTTGTATATGTCGCATTTTGGCCTGTGTCAGCACCAGGTTTAGTTTAATTGTTTTAGGCGCATTCACAGGCATTTTTGCCAATTCTTTTTCAGCCTCGTCAAACTGCTTTGCACCGATATAAGCCTTGATGCGAAGATTTTGGCTTCTCTCGCTGGAGCCGATATACTCTTCGAAGGTATTTATGTTTTGTATGGCATCCGACCACCTGCCGTACTTGATAACAACATCAACATAATCCAATCTCGATTCAGGCTTAATCTGACCAATTCCTGAATAGATCGCGCTTATGAGAAATTCATTGACAGCACCAATTTCAGAAGTGTCCTTAAAAATCTTCGCAAGAGTATAAGCAAGCTGTGCAAATTCCGGATCTCCCGGCCAGGGCAGCTCAGGTGGTTTTATCGCCTTGAGTTGTTCATAAGCCTCATACAACAGTACGATGGCGGCTTGTCTGTTGCCTTTCACAAGCTCAAGCATTCCTTTCCATTTAACTACCAACGGCTCTTGATCACTGCTAAATATCTGCTCAATTTCATGCACGGCTTGCTCAGCACCGCTCAGCCAGGACTGAGTTTCCTCTGCTGTTGCCTGCTTGGAAGGTTCAAGTATCTGATCGGTATAACAATTCGCCAGAAGAGCATACAGAATGAATTTATTATTGATATTTGCCCGTTGCCGGGGGCCCGGCATTTCCTGTGCATCCGGCAAAGTCAACGCTCTGTTTGCTATTTCTATTGCTTTATCAATCTGCGACTTCCGACCATAAATAGAATAGCTGCGGTAGTACAAATT
>CAZHBL010000792.1:0-2540 GCA_964530105.1 uncultured Pirellulales bacterium
ATCTGCCGACCCTCCTGCTCGACCGCCATAAGGTTTTACAGATTTTGACGAACCTGATCAGCAATGCGATATATGCGCTGTCCAATAGCAGCCGAGACGAAAAGATTCTTAAAATATGTGTGAAAGAACCGAAAAGCGGATTTCTCCGGATCGACGTATGCGATAACGGCATCGGAATCCCTAAAGAGAACTTAACTCGGATCTTCGAGCACGGTTTCACAACCAAGAAAACGGGGCATGGATTTGGACTGCACAGCACAGCTCTGTCAGCGAATGAATTGAATGGTTCGATAATAGCCCATAGCGATGGACTCGGAAAAGGCGCAGTTTTCACAGTTGAATTACCCTTTAAAACACAGGAGGCTAAGAAATGAGCAACGCAGAAAAAGAAATGACTCACCGTATTCTGATCATTGACGACAATCCCAGCATCCATAAGGATTTTCAAACCATCCTTGTTGATGAGGAAGAGAGCACGACTCTGAACGAGCTTAGGAGCGTGGTTTTCGGCGACAAAAACAATGAACCCACTATCAAATGCGTTTACGAACTTGACTTCGCCTCTCAGGGAAAAGAGGGATGCGAGAAGATTAGAGTGGCTTGCTCCGAAAATCGCCCATATGAGCTGGCTTTCGTCGATATGCGGATGCCACCGGGCTGGGACGGTCTGAAAACGATCGAGCATATTTGGGAAATCGATCCCAAAGTCCAGGTGGTCATCTGCACGGCCTATTCGGATTATTCCTGGGGAGAAATCACCGAGCGGCTCGGAAGATCGGAAAACCTCCTGATTCTGAAAAAACCGTTCGACAGCGCTGAGGTGGCGCAACTTACCAGCGCCCTGACGGAGAAATGGATCCTCGCCAGAAAAGCCTCCCTGAAAACCGAACAGTTGGAACAAATGGTGAAAGAACGAACAGATGAGTTGACAGAAACCAACGAGCATCTCAAACAGGAAATCAGAGAGCGTGAAGAAGCTGAGCGAAGGCAAGCCGAATTGATCGAAAAAGTGGATAACATCAATAAGGAGTTGAAGGATTTCGCATCTATCGTTTCGCATGATTTAAAGGCCCCGCTGCGCGGTATTAAGAGCCTCGCGACATGGATATTAGACGACTGTTCGGATAAGCTCGGTGACCAGGCCAAAGAGCAAATGAACCTGCTGTTGGGTCGGGTCGAACGGATGTACAATCTTATTGACGGTGTCATACAATATTCGAAAGCCGGTCGTACAGAGGAAAAAATCGTTCATGTGAATCTTAATGATTTTATCCCGGAAGCAATTGACATGCTTGTACCGCCGGAAAACATATCAATTACAATTGAAAACACAATGCCTGTTATCGAATGTACAGAGACTCACATCATGCAATTGTTCCAGAACCTGCTGAGCAACGCCATAAAATATATGGATAAACCACAGGGCCAGATAAAGGTCGGCTGTGTCGAGGAAGACGGTTTCTGGAAATTCAGTATCGCTGATAACGGGCCCGGCATCGAGGAAAGGCATTTTGAAAATATCTTCAAAATGTTCCAGGCATTGTCTGTCAGTGAAGATTTTGAAGGCACAGGCATAGGACTGACAATCACAAAGAAAATCGTGGAATTATACGGTGGTAATATATGGGTGGAATCAAAAATTGGCAAAGGAAGTACATTCTTTTTTACGCTGCCGAAGCAAGAAATGGGGGTAATAAATGCAAAACTCGAAGCCAATATTGCTAATTGAAGACGACGACGTCGATGTGATGACAGTAAAACGCGCCATACGAGACTTGAAGGTCACAAACCAACTGGTTTCAATAGGCGATGGCGAAGAAGCAATCGAATATCTGAGAATTGAGAGTACTACAAAACCTTGTATTATCCTGCTTGATTTGAACATGCCGAAGATGGACGGTGCTGAATTTCTGAAAATCATAAAAGCAGACAAGGCCTTAAAAAAGATACCTATCGTAATACTCACTACGTCCAACTCAGACCGGGATGTGATCGAAAGCTTTGAGCGCGGTGCTGCCGGTTATATGGTCAAATCTGTTGATTATGAAAAGTTTGTGGAAACTATCAGGGCTATTGACCAGTACTGGACTCTAAGCAAGCTGCCCTCGAATGGAGAATAAGATTATGGAAAATACGAGATACAAGATTCTGCTCATCGAAGACGATGAACTCGACCAGATGGCCTTTAAACGTTTTGTAGACAACAACGCCATTCCGTACGATTGCACATTATCTGGTTCTGTTTCGCAAGCAAAGCAAGTATTGAACTCGAACCAGTTTGATATAATCATTACCGATCACTCACTTGGGGACGGTACGGCATTTGATATCCTGGAGTTGGCAAAGAACACGCCCGTGATCGTTGTCACGGGAGCCGGCGATGAGGAGACAGCAGTCAAAGCATGGAAGGCCGGAGCTTATGATTATCTGGTTAAAGACATCAACCAGAATTATCTTAAAGCCATTCCGATAACCGTCGAGAATACCATCAGACATAACATGGTCGAAAAGAAACTCCAATTGCTCTCGGGTGCCGTGAT
>CAZHBL010000793.1:0-2536 GCA_964530105.1 uncultured Pirellulales bacterium
AAATATGTGATTTTTCAGACTAAATGGGGCTATTTTGGCCTGGCTGGGACTAAATTTGCCCTCTGCCGGACCCAATTGCCCGGGCCGGAATCGAAAAAAATCGAATCGCAGCTTCTGAAAAATCTGCCGGGCGCCCAATTCGACAAAACTTTTTTCAAGATACTTCAAAAGCAGATAGCGGCATATTTTGAAGGCTCTTGTGTGAATTTCAGCCCGGACATACCCGTCGCTCTTGATGGATTCAGCGGCTTCTCCCGTGAGGTTTTGACTGCATGCAGGGAAATAGAATTCGGCCAAAGGATAACCTATTCCGGATTAGCGAAAAAGACGGGCCGGCCCGCCGCAAGCCGGGCAGTCGGCAATGCCCTGGCCAAAAACCCGCTGCCGTTAATTATCCCCTGCCACCGTGTGCTCCGAACCGACGGCAAAATGGGAGGCTTCTCCGCTCCCGGGGGTATATCCTTCAAAAAAAGGTTGCTCACACTTGAACACAAGGCCATTAAGGCCTGATATTTTCCATTTTTCCGCATTTCCCCCGTTTCATCTCAAAAAAAGGCAAAAAAATTTATTTTTATGGTTTATAATTCAATGATAATCATGTAATTTTATACGTAAATAGGTTATATTTTTATTCAGAACAAGATAAGGAGAAATCATGAACGAATTCATTGAAAAGAACAGACGTTCACTGCGTTTTTTATGTGACGCCCTTCACAGCATCGGGCAAGTAATCCTGATTCTGGGTATGCTCGGATTATTTGCGATAATTACAATTCTGCTCTTATCAAAATTCGGGTACTGGCAGGCTCCCGAAGGTTTTAAAATGTTTCTTAAAATGATGCCGTTAGGTGCCTTCAACATTCTCTTTATCGGGATAGGAGTACTTGGGCTGTCGCAATTTATCAAGTACTTAATCGACAAGGATTATAAACCGGGCTGGATACTCCGTCACGGAGAATTATTTTGCTATCTATATGCGCTCCTGACCGTTTTGAGTGTTGTTTGGGTATATACAATCAACCCGTTTGACCATTCCGAGCATATGAACAAGGGTTTGCCCATTTTAATCGTAGTTTTTTCCACCACAGTAAGAGTTTTGATTCTGGTCGGACTTGGCCAGATTTTACGGCGGATTATGCCTATCATAGAAGAATCGAAAACGCTTGTCTGAAAGGAGATTTACAAATGATTAATATTCGACTCGATTATCTGCTTTTAGACCGGCGATTGAAGCTCAAGGATCTGGCCGAGGCGACAGGCCTGGCAGTCAATAACCTTTCCATTCTCAAGACGAACAAGGCCCGCGCGATTCGCTTTTCTACGCTGAACAGCTTATGCAAAGCGTTGAACTGCACACCCGGCGAGTTGATCGAGTATATCCCGGATGAGAATGAGAATCCCTGATTTTATTCCAGATGTACGACGCCGGTCTTGCGATCTGCTGCAAGGCTGGCTTTCTTGATAATGTCGTACAGGTAGCGGCAATCTTGTATCTTTTCAAATTCAAATTCCGGGTCCGTCTTGTCGGTAGTAATCAACGCCACCGTACCGACGCCGAAGATACAATCGAGCAGGCTCCTGCGCATTTTCAAGTCAATCACGCGAAACATGTCCACGTTGTCCACTCGCCTGTCGAGGATTCCCCTGCTATACTCGATTCGGTCGGCGTTGACCTCATAATAGATCATCTTCAGCTTGAACACTTTGAGCAGAAGTATCAGGATGACAAGCGCTCCGATAGCCCAGCCGGCAAGAACTCTATATCGGCTGATCGTAAAAGCCTGAGTCGCGGTAAGTTTCAAATTCAGCAGACTATTGACATAACCTTCGAGAGGCAGCTTTATCAGAAGCCATGCGATAGCAACAACCACTAATCCCTTGACCACCGCCGGCGCCAGGCCCCATAGGGACGGCCGGCCTGCAAACAGGATAGTATCATCAACTTCTTCTTGCTCCTGCTCGGTCAACTCCGGATCCTCATCAGGATCGGCTTCGAGGGCCCTGGCCTTGGCCGTATTGAGAAATTCGCCGCAGAAGCGGCACTTGACAGCCGCCGCCTGAATCGTCTCGGCACAAAATGGACACGGTTTTGTCTGCATATCAATACTTACCATCAAATATATATCGGAAAGACCCCCGGCACTTAAACAGGAGATTCTTCTCTCGAAACAACTCCAAGGCCGGCAATTGGCCCATTCGACTGTGCTCAGGACATGCTTTGAATTGGGTTTGTTTTTTCGCCGCTCCGGCCCATTAAAATCTTCATAACTCATTATTAACATTGACTTAACGTCATTTTGCCCATTTTAAAATTGGGTTTGTTTTTTCAACTTGGTTTTTCAACCCCCAGAGTAAATCTGGGGGCTAACTAAATTTGGCTTTGTTTGGCTTTGTTTTTCGCTACCCGAAACCGCCTAAAACCACAAAAACCTCCATAAATCTTTGCTATTACTGAATTAACACTATTTTGCCCATATTAACATTGGGTTTGTTTTTTCGTAACATCTCACCGAAGTGCCACAAAATAATTTGCGAC
>CAZHBL010000794.1:0-2521 GCA_964530105.1 uncultured Pirellulales bacterium
CTTCTCAGCCAGTATCTTAGTGATGCTCTTTTTTGTTATCAGCTTCACATCAGGTATGCCGTAATTGTGCGCCGAACTGGTAATAACGTCGCTGTCACCGTCCGCGTCAATATCATAGACAAGCAAATCGGCACAGTCCGGGCCGAGCTTGGCCGGATGGAACTTCCAGTTCTTCTCCGTGTGGTCCCTGGGCGCCTCCCACCATCCTTCTTTTATGAGTACATCGCACAGCCTGTCGCCGTTGACGTCGCCGGCGCCGAGGCCGTGGCTGTATTTCTCAGTTCCCGGGGCATTCGGGCCGTCGGCGATAATGTGCATGTCCCACAGGCCGTCGATGTTTTTCGGCACGCCAAACCAGGCCATCTGGCCCTTGGGCCGAACGGCAAAGACCGGTACAGGTTTACCGTCGCCCAGCAGGTCGACGAATATCGGCGTTTCGTTGCAGGCGCTTTTGGCGACCATCCTCTCTTTCCAGTGGCCGGGCTTGTTCTTCGGATTCTCGTACCACAGGCACGGCCCATCCGGCAGGCCGATGACAATCGAATCGATCCAGCCGTCGCCGTTTACATCCTGGGCGAAGTTGGCAAAGCAATTGCTGTAACCCTTTGTGCCGTCGTATTGACCGACCGGGCGAAGCTCGTGCATTTTCCAATTCGGGGCTTCATACCAGACATCGCCGACGAAAATATCCAGCCTGCCGTCGTGATTGATGTCTCCGACCGCAACTCCCTCGGAACGGAAGGTTTTGTCCACGATTACCTTCTCGAAGCGCACTTCCTGGTCGGATGCAAGCGAGAGATTGCATAAAACCGCCGATATAACCAATAAATATATCCATCTTGTTTTCATAATGACCTCCATCTTCCAGAATTCCAAAATTGTATTTCAAGCGGCCATTATTATAGCGTATCGTGTTTTGCCGGTAAACAAATATCTAAACCTTTGAGTCAGGTAATCAGAGCCGGAAATGAAGAACAGCGCATTGCCGATCCGGGCCGTTAATGAGAATTGCCATTGAGTTTTTCATCAAGCTCGTCCAAGTTGAAACCTTCAGCGATTACAACATGCTGTGTATTTGTCAGAATCAGCCAGGGAAGCGAACGGACACCCCAGGAGAAACGAGTCTTCTCCTCATCGTTCTGGACAATTCCGACGGAGAAGGGAATATTGTTCTTTTTGACCCAATCATTAAGATTGTCCTCACGAACCTTTGAAGCTTGAAAGGCAACCACGATGACATTTTTTGCCATAAGCTCTTGTGCCCTTTTCCTCATTTGCAGCAAGCAATTCCTTGACGGCCGCTGGTTCATATCGAAGAAACAGAGAAGCATCACCTTGTCTTGAATCTGATCCGGATCGAGATTTATTTCAATACCGTTGAATCCCGACAATTTTCTGTTGACCAAAGAAGTCCTGAGCTTCGTCTCTCCTTTATTCTCTAATATTATTTTAATATCTTTTTGGCCACAGAATACGTTGCCTCTGAAAACCGTAGTCTTGTATGGGCTGTCGGATTTCGGCTCTGCAATAATCGAATAACGAGTGTCAGGCAGATGATTTGCTGTAAAGCATCCATTTTCATCTGTTATTACGTCCCTTCTGCATAAGATCGAGTTTACAACGACAGGCATACCTTCAACAGGCTTTCCCTGCTCATTTGTCACCAAACCCTCTATCATCCCTCCTCTTGAGAGTGTACAGGTCATTATATTCTGACTATCCTTCTCCACTAAAACATCAAACTGCTTAAATGGGGCATATCCATCTTCATGAATTGAAATGGCATGATATCGACCTGCCGGAATGTTTTCAATTTTATGAAGTCCAGAGTTGTTTGTGGATGTTACAACAAAAGATTCCGCATTGGCTCCACCATCATCTCTTTTTTTCCATATCTGTACTGTGGTTATATCTATAGGTTTACGATCTTCATCGACCACATTTATGAAAAGTTGACCATACTCGATGCCATTTATTGTATCTCCTTTTTGATGTAAAAATGGAAATTTAGTGGTTTTGATGTCACCTGGACAAATCAAATAATAGTTCGGCATCTTTTTTACAGTATAAATCGTGCCGGCCAGGACTATCTCTAATGCTCTATCGAGTGGCACGTCTTTGAGTTCGCAAGTGACAAGGCCTGAGACACTCTCATCGGGGATGATAGATACACCTGCTTGTTTTGCAATAAAGGGAAACACCTCCAGGACAAGGTCATTATCGACGAATATTGCTGTAATGAGCACTTCTCCAGGCCGGGCTTCGGCAGATATCTTTACTTCTGCCGCCGTTTCTTTTGCTTTTTCAGCCTCCTTTGAGGCCTTTTCTACCTTTTCTTTTTGGAGAACATTCGGATAACCAAATATAATGGCAATTATGAAAGCTATGGCTATGCCAATGGCAATTTTGATAACTAAAGCCTTACTTACTTTCATCGTCATATTCTTTATTCATAACAACTGACATTTCCGAATGGCATGAAGATAAGCGTTAACGTTTTATAATACAAAGGCTTGAAAAA
>CAZHBL010000795.1:0-2521 GCA_964530105.1 uncultured Pirellulales bacterium
GCCGGCTTCCCGACAAGCAGGGCAGGGCGATAGTAATGCGATACCTGGAGCAACACGATTACGAAACCATTTCTGAAAAGTTGTGCTGCACACAAACTTCTGCAAGGTCACACGTATCAAAGGCACTTGCAGCATTGAAAGATAAATTGGCAACTTTAGCTTAAACGGGAGCAAGAGAATGAATAAAGAAAATATCGAAGAAATCCTGAAGAATATCGGCGAAGAAGAGATACCGGCGGATGTACACAAAATCGCTCAGGAAACCTCCAATAATTTCAGCAGTTCTTTAAAGCAAACAAAACAACCGAAACAACTTATTGTATGGGAGTATATCATGAAAAGTAGAATAGCAAAATTAGCAGCCGCGGCGGTAATAATCATCGCAGTGTTACTATCTATAAATATGTGGGATAAAACAATACCAACTGCATCCGCAACCGTGGTGCTGCAGAATGCCATTAACGCGGTATCCGATTTATGGTCGGTACACATGAAGGCTCGAATGCGTACACTTCCAAGCGACAACTTCTCCAACGTCGGATTAAATTATGACTTTGTCGATATCGAGATGTGGAAGAGCACAAACGAAGACGGGCTGGTTCAATGGCGCGTGGAAAAACCCGGGCGCGTGCTTCTTATGGACGGCCAAAGCACCATTATGCTCATTCGGCCGAATTACGGCGTCCTGGAAGAAAGACCCTTACCTTTGGGTTGTTTCGACAGTTGGTCGGGCCGTTTATTGAATGTACCTGGCCTGCTGGACAATGAGTTACAAAAGGCAAAGAATATTCCCGACCGTGCGATATCACTCTGGAGAGAAGAAGTTGATGGAAGAGATAAGATCGTACTTGAAGTCGATATAACTACAGACATTCCAGAGGAGGACTATCTAAGAAACAAGTTTATCCAGGACTCCGACCATGTAAAGGTGTACCGGTTCGATGCTCAGACAGAATTACTCGAAGGTCTTCAGGTGTACGTACACACGGCGGATGAGGATGTTCTGATTTTTGAAGTGACGGACATCGAATACAACATAAAAATTGACGACAGCGTATTCGCACTGGAATTACCGGAAGATATGATCTGGCACAAAGAGGCGGAAAAACTGACGGATAATGAGAAATATCAGCAGATGGAACCAAAGGAAGTAGCGCAGGCCTTCTTCCAGGCTTGTGCAGATGAAAATTGGGATGAATTCCTTAAGTTCTGGACGGCCTCAGCGGTCGACCAACGGCTCAAGGACTATCTTGGCGGCATAGAGATTATTAGTATCGGCGAACCTTTCAAGTCGGGTCAATACTCAGGCTGGTTCATACCTTATGAAGTCAAATTGAGGTCCGGAGATATTAAAAAACATAATCTGGCGATACGGAACGACAATCCGGCGCAACGATATGTTGTCGATGGCGGAATCTAAGCTTGAAAAATTTTTAACGGAGAATATAAAGGCCGGGCTTGTTTGGCTCGGCCTTTCTTATGCGCTCCTGGGGCTGAAATTGGATTTGTGTACTCATAAGGGAATGTAGCAGAAAAATTCCATTTTCCTTATACTAAAGCAGTCTGCTGAGTTGTTATATAAGCGACGATCGATTGTCTTTTAGTAAAGAATCCGTAAGGAGCATGTTTGATGCTGGAAGATAAGCTTCTAATTTGGAAATTTAATAGCGGCCGACGAGAGGCCCTGCACAATATTTATGAGAAGTACAAGGACAATCTTGTTACACTTGCAGCGACTCTCTTAACCGACGTGGCCGTAGCCGAGGATGTGGTTCACGATGTGTTTATCGGCTTTATTGCGTCCGCAGACAAGTTTCGACTGAGCGGTAGCCTAAAGGGATACCTGTCAACCTGTGTGGCGAATGGCGCGCGCAATCGAAACAAGGCCGGACACATACGCCGCCACGTTGACATAAAAGATATCGATCCACCTGCATCCGAGGCAAACAATCCGGCAACGAAAGCAATGTTCGGTGAAGAGTTTGGGCGATTGACGTGGGCATTAGAGCAACTGCCTTATGAACAGCGAGAAGTTATGGTCCTTCGATCCTACTGTAACATGAAATTTACAGCAATTGCTGCACAACAAAATGTGTCCATCCATACTGCACAGGGTCGCTACAGGTACGCTATGGATAAACTACGGTCACTAATGAATAGCGAGGCCGAAAAATGACGTCTGCAGATAACATAAATAAGACAATTAAAAAGTTAAAACTGAAAGCCAGTGCCGATCTCGACAAAAGAGTACATGATGATATTTCAAAAGCATTGGTAGAATCAAAAAAGATAAAACCGGCTCAAGCAGAGCCGAATATATGGAGAATAATCATGAAGAGCAGAATAACACAATTAGCCGCTGCCGCGGCGGTGATAATAATAGCGGCGTTAATGATCAATCTTCAATTCAGTACTTCAGGTGTAGCGTGGGGAACTTTGGTCGAAAAAATTGAAAATGTACAAAACGTTGTTTATCATTTAACAGCTAACGTTAAAATGCAGGGCATACCACAGGGACAAA
>CAZHBL010000796.1:0-2521 GCA_964530105.1 uncultured Pirellulales bacterium
TTGATTGTCGTTTTCAATAGTGCTCGACTTGTCCGCTATGGAGAGGAACTCGACCACGGACCTCAAGTATAGCGTGGCAGACATCGAGCGAAACAAAACACACTTGAGGAGATACGAGACACGAAACGATGGAATACGCTATTGAAACTTTCTCTTTGACCAAGATTTTTTCCGACTGGTGGGGTCGGACCAAAGTCTACGCTGTCGATAACCTGGACCTGCAGATCCGTCCCAACGAAGTGTTCGGGCTTTTAGGCCCAAACGGCTCGGGTAAAACCACGACCCTGAAAATGCTGCTGGGCCTGCTTCACCCGACAAAGGGCAAGGCATTACTTCTGGGCGGTGAAGGTTCGGATCCAAAGATCAACTGCCGAATCGGTTTTTTGCCGGAGGAGTCCTATCTCTACCGTTATCTTAATGCCCGCGAGACTCTGGATTTCTACGGTAGATTATTCGGCCTGCCTCCGAAGGTGCGGAAGATGCGCATCGAGGCGCTGCTCGACATGGTCGGACTCAAAGCCGTCGCGAACAGAGCCGTTGGGACGTTTTCGAAAGGTATGGCACGCCGAATCGGCCTTGCGCAGGCGCTGATTAACGACCCCGACTTATTGATATTGGATGAGCCGACAACGGGGCTCGATCCCATCGGAACAAGGCAAATCAAGGATTTGGTCCTGAAGCTCGCCGAGCGCGGAAAGACAATTCTGCTGTGTAGTCACCTGCTCGCGGATGTCGAGGACGTATGCGATAGAATCGCGATTCTGTACGGCGGCAAAATACAGACCCAGGGCCATGTAAGGGAGCTTTTGCAGCAGACAAACAAGAGGCAAATCACTACCGACGCCATCAGCGACACGGCGGTCGAGAAGATCAAGCAGATCGTTCATGACGAAAATGCCGAGTGCGAGGTCACTTCCCCGATGGACAAGCTCGAAACATTTTTCATCAGGACGGTAACAGCCGCCCAGCAGTTGGCCCAGCCTACGAGCGGGGCGGTCAGTACGACCAAACTCGGCGATTTCCTGACTCAGCACGAGGCAGTGGAAAGCATACTTGATAAACTTGTTTCGGCGCCGATATCGAAGCAGGCTTCCGGGGAAATTCCGGCAACGGAGAAAGTCGCCGCCGCCGAAAGTGCCAGTCCTAAAGCCGATGAACAGTTGCTAAGCAAATTGACCAGTTCGGTTGCGCCGTCCGAATCCAAAGCTGTTACCAGAGAAGAAAAAATTAAAACCGAACCAGTCGAATCCCAAACTCGCCGGCAGGAGCAAGTCAGAGAGGATATTTTAGACAAACTCATCGGCGGATCAAAGGACAAGACTGAAAAACCGCAGGCAGGAGATTCCGGCGATGCGTAGTATCTGGGCTGTCGCCATAAATACTATAAAGCAGGCTTTGCGAATTAAAGTTGCCGTTGTCTTTACAATCCTTCTCGCCGTCCTGTTGCCGGTCCTTGGTATTACCACGACAGGCGATGAGACGTTGAAAGGCAGGCTGCAGACCTTTGTCAGCTACGCTCTTTCGCTTATGAGTTTTCTGCTCTGCCTGCTCACAATCATCGTTTCGATCTATTCGGTAACAAGTGACATCGAACAAAGACAAATATACACCGTTATTACCAAGCCCATTCGCCGTTTTCAATTCATCATGGGCAAACTGCTCGGAGTCATAGCGCTAAACGTCATTCTGCTCGTCCTGTTTTCAGCCGTTATTTACACAATTACTATTTACATGCCGAAATTCATTAAAGCATCCGATGATGAGCTTATCGAGGCTAACAATGAATTTTTCACTGCGAGAGCATCCTTAACCGTCCCCGAAGTCGATGTTACCAAGGAAGTAACAGATAGATATACAGAACTCGACCGAAAGGGCGAATTACCTGCCAATGTGTCGCGAGAAGAAATCAAATCCCAGCTTACCAAGCAGGCACAGCTCGCCAAACGTGCCGCCGGCGTCGGACATGTGTTGCTGTGGGAATTTAATAACGTCAAGCCCCTTGCAAAAAGCCTGTTTATAAGATTCAAATATGACGTTTCAGTTACCCCGCCCGATTCACAGGTTTGGGGCAGATGGTTCGCAGGAGACTACCAGTTCTTCAAATATGGCACGCAAAGTAAAACGCCGATCTATGATGAGGTGCATAAGAATTCCGTCCGGGATTTTCACGAGATAGAAATTCCCGCCGAAGTCGTGCCGGAGCATGGTCATTTGGCCGTCGCATTCATGAATGTTTCATCACTCAATAGTGTAGCGATTATCTTCCCGCCGGACGGCCTCGAGGTGCTTTATAAGGCCGACTCGTTCACCAGCAATTTCATCAGGGCCGTGCTGCTGGTCTTGTGCCGTCTGATTTTCCTGGCCTGTCTGGGGGTATTAGCCGCATCGTTCCTGTCGTTCCCAGTGGCGATATTGTTCTGTTTTGTTATTTTCTTTACGGCAAGCTTCAGCGGTTTCGTTCTCGAATCCTTTAGCTTCCTGAGTAAAGACATCGGTGCAGTCTACTCTTATAGCATTAAAT
>CAZHBL010000797.1:0-2520 GCA_964530105.1 uncultured Pirellulales bacterium
GACCAGAACAATCTGCCTTCCGGATCGACCAGCCACCACTTGCCTTTGTATTTCTCGACGCGGAACAAACCCGTCGCTTCAAGCTGAGGCCCGGCTGTCCAACCGCCGTATTTGTTACGGTCCGCCGGTCCCGGATGAGCGGCAAGATCCTTTAACTCTGCTTTACCATGCGCTTTCAGCTCATCAAGCGAATGAGTCTTGCCCGGCCAGTCACGGTGTATAAACTGGCCAAGCTCGTCAATGAAGGGTAAAAAAGTCTTCGCATCCAGAACCGTCACGCTGCCGCCGGCGCTGATATTCCTGATCTCGAAAGCATGGTCAATGCGAGGTCTTGCTACATAAAATAGCATCTGGGTGACATTCGACGTATCGACTTTCCCGGCATGAACGGGATATCCCCTCATGCCGATTAATTCCAGCGGCTTGGAGAGCTTCCAGGGCACAGGGAAAATCCGCACAGTTAGAATCCTTTGTTCTCCACCGGCAAGGGTAACACTCTCGGTCACACAATTGTTGCTGCCGTCGGCGCCGGGATTATCGACCCGGCAGCTAACCGTAACCGGCTCGTCCGCGATGTTCTTTGCATCGATGGAAATATCCTCGTATCCGGACAGATCCCATTTTCCCGCCGGAGCTTTCAAGGTAATTCCCGGCCACGGTTTCTCATGGCCCGTTTCGATGCGCAATCCCGCTGCTGCCGCCCGCGTGACCTTCGCATCGCTCGATATGACCGAGCCAATATCGAAATCTCTGTCAAAACTAAAAAGAACCAACGGCTGAGCAGAAAGTCTGACTGATCCTTCAAATAAGCAGCAAAAAACTACCGCCAGAACAACAATGAGATACCCTATCTTATTCATTGATTTATCCTTCCAATAATAAATGATACGCAAACTCTTTGCTCTGCGTCCGGAATTTCACTCGATTCGCCGAGCTGTCAAATTCAATGTTTCGGATTTTCTCGCCGTTTTCATCCACGGCGGTGATTGATTGTACTCGCCAACTGCCGGTAGCAATTAACTTGTCAATACGCATCTCAATCGTAAACGGGTCAATGTCCGGCAGCGGCGTGACAATAATTAGGTTATCCTTATGTAGGCAACGAAACGCACCTTCGGTAATAACAGGTCCGAAATCAATCGGCGTCTTTTTTTCATTCCATCGCCCGGCGGACCGGATTTCACGCCGGCCGGCCCGGTTGAACGCTCGGGCATTGAAATAGCTGCCCGATGGACCGCGAGACTGTTCGACGATCACATCATTAATTCTTTCGATGCCAGACTCAATCGGCCCGTTTCGAGCAAAATATCCGTACTGGGGCAACGTTTTGCCTTCCACGTTCCAGTCTTCATCTGCCCGGTTAACGTAAACACGTGCGCCCGATTTCCACGTTATAATTTGCGTGTGAATATCGCCATCGACAAATTCGACGCTTTCAATTTCATCGAGCGCGATACTCCGGACGAAATCCTGTGCCAGCCAGTACTTGCGAACGGCCCCGCGGCCAAACGCGCCCCGGTCAATCATCAGGGCGTGTCCTTCGAGAATCTCGGCGCTGACGTAGTCGTCACTTTCGATGCCGTGGCCGCTGCGATCTCGCCCGCCCTGGTAGCGGTTGGAATAACCGACGCCGTGCAGGCTGAATTTATCGTGCAGCACCGCATCGAACCACGGCACGCGCTCCCAGTCGTTGCAGGCCAGCTTGTTGCAGAAACTCCTGGCTATGGGCGAAAGTTGCAGGTGCTGACAATCCGCGCCGTCAAGATAACCAATAAGCTGGTCGTGCCCCGCCTCGGAGGTCATGGGCGCATTGTCACCTAAATAGTCACGTATCCATGCGAAAATCTCACCCCAGCTTTTGCGGGTTTCGAGCATTGAATGAAAATTGCCCTGCTTGTCGTAGAAGTCAAAGCACGTCATCGATGTGAATACGTCGATAAAATAGTGCGTCGGTTGGAGGTTGGGCTTTATCAACTCCAGATTGCGTTTGACGAACGGCATAATCCGGTCCGGCCGCCAGCGGTAGCTCTGGGCGTCCCGGCCGTTGTTAATCCAGGCCTTAACCGGCTCGCCCTGCTCGGTAAAACAGATATCGTCGTAGGTGTACTCGGTCGCATCAGGATAGAAATCGATATAGTTATCATGCAGGCCCCACGGGACATCGTGCTCGCCGCAGACATCTGCAATCCGCCGCATATCCTCTACCGTGCCGAGCTGGGGCTGCGGCGGATAAATGTCAGGCAGGCGATAATCATACCCCCACCGCTGCCAGACGTGCACCGTCAGCAGTGAGTTCGTCAGGCCGTAGGCAATCATGCGTTTCATCGTCTCGGCAATTTCGGCGTAGCGACCGCCCCAGATATCGAAAACAAAACGCCCCGCTTTACGCTCGAATCCGCCCGACCGCTGTTTGTCGTACAAAGGACGATACCTGCGGGCACAATCAAACGCACCTTTATCGCCCGGCACAAGAGTCATCGTCGCATCGAGATGCGTGTGAAGAGAATAAATCTTCTGCTC
>CAZHBL010000798.1:0-2520 GCA_964530105.1 uncultured Pirellulales bacterium
GGCTGAGGCAGTTCTAAAACCTTGCTCATGCCATCGGTAATAAACACCTTGATATAAGAACGACAGTGCCTGGAGACTATCAGTAAATCCGGACCGGGCCCGTCACGAAGGATGCCGTCAAAACCGAGTTCCATCCAATGGTCTTTGGGTAATATGAGTCCCATGCGCGGCTGGTTCACCAGATCGATTCTGATTTGATCCTTTTGCAGTCGTTGCACCGGTGTTTGGGGGCTATCTCGATTTACGACCAGAAAGCCGTCATTATCGGGATCATTCACGTTAACCACCTGAGATGGTACCACAAACTCTATTCGATTCAACAGGGGGTACAGATTGCTGTAGAGTTCCTCGCTGGTCGGTGTGCGGTCTGGTTTTTTGATCATACTAACCGCAAAACCTGAGACGATCAAGATACAGGCTGCTGCTATTGCTGTTTTAGCAGTTAGAAGACTCACTAAGCTAACGCCCAATCCAGTTTCCAGAGAGCTGGCCAAAACGACTTCTTTAGCCGCCGCCTTTTTCCCAGTTCCCAAGGTCAGGCCGGCAAACATGGTCAGGGCGGCCAGCAGGTGGTCGCGTTTGAAACCGTGCTGTTCCAGTTGACTTTTCAGCGAGTGTTTGGCCCGGAAGAACAACAGTCGGGCCCTAAGTTC
Organism: uncultured Pirellulales bacterium; assembly: GCA_964530105.1. Lineage (GTDB taxonomy): Bacteria > Planctomycetota > Phycisphaerae > Sedimentisphaerales > Anaerobacaceae > JAFGPJ01. Next base: position 654 of record CAZHBL010000798.1, read on the forward strand.
GCTACCGCCCGTTATCCCGGCAATCTGACCATAGGAAAGGTTCTCGAAGCAGCGCAGGACCAGAATATTGCGGTATTTGATCTTAATGGCCTGCATGGCACCCAGCACCGTTTTCCGGATCTCTTCACTAACCAGAGCATTCATGGGATTGTTGTCATCCCTTGCCTTGGACTCCAGAACGGAGTCGTCTGAAGTCGTTTTCCGGGCCAGACGCCGGGCGCCCTGGAGCCGAAAGTGGTGCTGTACCTTACCGAGGGCGGTGCGGAAAATCCAGCCCCAGAAACCACTGACATGGGGCACATCAAGCTGAGGAAGGGATTTGATCATCTCCAGGACCGTCTCCTGGGTCAGATCCTCGGTCAGATGGTAGTCCAGCGTGAGACGATAGATATACGTATAGACCTTCTGACGGACCTGCTCGGACACTACCGACAGATTCTGCATATTTCCGGTCTGTGCCTGCCGGATAGTCTGGATATTCAGTTCTTTTGCCATTGGCTGCCTATTTTAATCATCCCAGCCAAACGTATATGTTTCATATCTTTTTTAATTCTATCATTTTGGCGCATTATAATTCTCATTCTCGAAACCTTCCTTCGACGAAATAATAAATTTTATGCAGGTACGGCGTGAAAATAAGACGTTTCGAGGAAGTTTTGCGATCTGTGGTGTATTACGCCTTTGAAAATATAATACACAAAAGCAAGTAAAAAGGCAAAAGGAAAAAGGGAAAAAACAAGAATTCAGGAGACAGAAGACCTTTGTCATTGACACCGTCCAGGAAAGGCCGGATCTTCGATATTGGAGCGGGTCGCAAATCCGGCCGCCAAACGCGACGGATTGATGATTGACTATTGTAATTGATCTTCGCTTAGTTATGTCAATTCGGGATGTGGCGGAAATGACTTTATATACTTTTTTTGCGAAATGGAGGAATATTAGACTAAAATGGGAGTGTGATTCGTTGTACCAGTAAGAAATGGCCGTTTCTTTGATTGGATGAGCAGATTTGATGATCGACGAGAAGATACTTGTTAGGAGATTTAATCGCGGCAGCAAAGATGCTTTCCGAATGCTCTATGAAAAGTACAAAGATGACCTGCTCGGACTGGCGATTACACTGCTTAGAGACAGAAGCCTCGCCGAGGACGTTGTGCACGACGTCTTTGTCTCATTCGCCGGGACGACGGGAAGCTTTCATCTGAGCGGGACGCTGAAAGGTTATCTGTCAACGTGCGTAGCGAACGCCGCTCGCGACAGAAACCGTTCCAGGTCGCGCCGGGACGTTGGGCTGGACGCCGCCGAAGGAATGCACTGCGATTCTGACGATCCGATTGAGCACGCGATTGACAGCGAGAAATCGGGACGGCTAATGCAATTGCTTGGCCATCTTCCTTATGAACAGCGAGAGGTGGTCATGCTGCACCTGCATCAGGAAATGCGGTTCAAGGAGATTGCCGAGGCACTCGATATTTCAATCAACACGGTCCAGAGCAGGTATCGTTACGGCCTGGAAAAACTTCGCTCGATAATGAACAGTATGGTGACCAAATGAAACCTACGGAAAATATTGAAGAATTTGTAAGACTCGAAAAGCCGTGTGTCACAACCGGCGGCGAAATGGACAGGCGGACTATAGATGACTCGTTCGCAGCGATGGATGAGACCATCCGGGCCAAAAAGCCGAGTGCAGCCGGAGTGATTCTTCGAAGCAGGGTGGCGAGGCTTGCCGCTGCGGCTGTGATAATCGTGGCGGTCGGCCTGCTGATGGTTTACCGGAACCCGCCCGTGCAGCCGCCGCCGCGAACAGTCGGTACAGCAAAATCCCCGGCTGAAATGTTAACTATGATATCGCTCAACATCGCCT
>CAZHBL010000799.1:0-2519 GCA_964530105.1 uncultured Pirellulales bacterium
ATGTCATACGCTACGCACGCGCCGTTATGGCAATACGCGCCGGCCTTTATCCGGCGGAAGATTTCCGCCTGCTCGCCGGCGAAGTTATTCGTGAAATCCTCCCACTGCCGGCGGTCAGCGAAAAGATATATGGTAAACTTGGTTTTTGTCTCGATCGGTTCGGGCAATTGATGGTTATAGGCCTTATATGCCGACTCGATAAACTCGGAAATCCGACCGAGCAAAATAGGTTCCAGAAGTGTCGTGAAAATCTCATAGTGGGCGGTTGTCAGCTTCAGCCCCGGCCCATACTCATTGTTCCAGACTTCAACCGCTTTCAGTTCCGGCGGATTCTGCCGCTGTAAATGTTCGATCATCTCAGAACGAATATCCCGCTGCCGGATGGCGGCTTCTCCGGCCTCGATTCTATCGGACTTCCAGCCGGCCATGCAGACAATTACGATGATAAAAATCAGTGTAGACTTTCTCAGCACAAACCTTCCTCCAAACGCGCGGTCAGACATTTAAACCGGCAATCCTCCGCCTTGCCGGGATTAAATTAAATCAAGAATCGCATTCAAAACTCCTCGCTGTTTGTACCATCGGCAGTAAATAGTGGTAAATCCAAAATATTTTGTCCACAAGGGCATTATTTTTCGTCTAAACTAATAGCCGGCCGGGTGCGAATGGTGCCCGTAAGCAGGTGAAGATTTACTGCCTGAATCTCTTGCTTAAAAACTATATGTCCTTAAAGTCCGCTCCAAATACATCTGCGGTAAAAAGATTGACTTGCGTTTTCGGATCTTTCCACGCATCGGCGGCCAGGCCCGCTTTGTGGGCGCAGCAGTAGGAAAGAAATTCCTCTTTGCTCCAGCCGGTCTCGGTGGCGACCTGTGGCAGAAAGCAACCCGAGGCTCGACCTCGCCTTATGTAGATGCCGTCAACACCCAGCTTCAGGCTCAATGGATCATCCGTCCGCTTCAAAGGCGAGAGGACCGAAATCTCGACGTCCAGTTTTTCCAGTTCGCCGGCGGTAATCGGATCGGAGAAGAAACGCGGGTCGCCGGTGGCCGAAGCTTTTGCCATTTCGGCGATTAATTCAATCAGGGGGCTATCGGAGGTGAATTGGCCGATGCAGCCGCGCAGCCGGCCCCGGTTCTTCAATGTCACGAAGCAGCCGCAGGGAGCGTTCAATTCAGGGTCGTCCGATTCGGGCTTCGTGATTTTCTGTCGCTTGATTACCGCTTCGACTGTATCTCGGGCAACCTTCAGAAGTGTTTGTTTTTGCTTATCATTCATCGATGAAACCCAATATTAGCCCCCAGCACCGCTGGGGGTTCTCAATGCAGCCATTTTATCACAAGGAAGCCACCGATCAATAGTACAACGAAGGCAAGAGAGAACCAGTTGAAATATTTTTCGATAAAGGGACGTATTTTTTCGCCCTTCCAGCCCATCAGACCGGCTACAATGAAGAACCATATCGGACCGCCGACGTCCGAGGCGCTCAAAAGCAGGTAAATATTAACGCGACTCACCTTATCTGCCATCGTGCCGTTGCATCGAGGGCCTCATGGTCGCTATGAGCTGTTTTTTGCCTCGCCCGCCAGCACAGCCTTGCGTTCATGGCTGAACCGGGCAATCCCCATCGTTACCGAAAACCCTACGAGCACCATTGCTATCGCTCCGACAATATGACCGATCGCAGGGGTAAACTTCCGGGTCGGCCAATCATCTTTGCTGAGTTCGGTTATTTTTTCTTCGGTCATCACCTGCCCCTTGATCACCTGCCCGACTACCGGCTTGACCGGCTCCTGGAACGGCCACAGTCCGATGACCGCTCCGATCAACAGCCCGAGCAATACACCGAGTGTCGGCCCGGCATAGCGAGCCAGCAGCCATTTCAGGGCGTTGCTCACCGCGACCACGCCGATCACTACCCCTATGCCGAGCGGAAGAATGACTGTTAGCATGGGGTGGATCGCCTGTTGGAGGTTGACGCTCTTAACCGCTTCCCATACTGTGTCGATAGCCCCAAGGACCGGTACGTAGACACCGAGCACAAGCATCAGGTAACCACCGCTGATGCCCGGCAGAATCATTGCGCTGGCACCGATTATGCCCGCGAAGAACATTAACGGCAGGCTGTCTGAAGCAGCCGTCGTTTTGACTCCCAGCGATTGGATCGACGCCACTGCCGCCATGACCACGAATCCAACGATCGCGCCGGTCCAAACTCCAACAGTCGCCCGGTCAATCATTTTCCATACGACCGGCACGCCACCCAGGGTCAACCCGATGAACAGGCTGTACATCACCCACTGGTGATTGACTACCAGGTCTTTGACGGTCCCAGCCAACAGTGGTATAGTCACAGCCGCTGCCCCCACCACCAGACCGAGCGTCAGTAGACTGGACTTCCGCCACTTCAGCGAGGTAACGTCAGCCACCGAGCCGATGAATCGCGGGTAAATGCCTGCAGCCAGCAGCATCGTGCCACCGCTGATGCCGGGTACGAGGTTCGCCATGCCCATTAGCAC
>CAZHBL010000800.1:0-2509 GCA_964530105.1 uncultured Pirellulales bacterium
TCGCTCCTGGAGGTGGCGAAATGATGGCCGAAGCGGCAATTCGGCTGCTGAAGGACCTGGGCCGGTAACGATCTAATCGTTATTAGGAGAAGTCAAATGAGATTGACAAAAATGCACGGCTTAGGCAATGATTATGTCTATGTCAACTGCTTCACCGAGCAAGTTGAGGATCCGGTCGCCTTAGCGCCGATCATCAGCGACCGGCATCGAGGTGTAGGCGGCGATGGATTGATTCTGATAGCCCCCTCACAGACGGCGGATGTACGGATGCGTATCTTCAACGCCGACGGTTCGGAAGCTGAAATGTGCGGGAATGGAATCCGGTGCGTAGCGAAATACACGTACGAACACAAATTAGCCCGAGCCGGCGGAGAGTTTTCTGTGCCGGGCCAGCGGTCTTTTCCAGCTTCGTTAAATATAGAGACCGGCAACGGGATTTTGACCGTTGGTCTCATCATCGATGATAATGATAAAGTCCGGAAGGTATGCGTGAATATGGGTCAGCCGATTTTGTCGCCGGAGGATATTCCCGTGAATTTGCCCGGCGAAAAAGTTATCTCACAACCAATAGACGTGCTTGGTCGGGAACTATTGATGACCTGCGTATCGATGGGGAATCCGCATGCCATATTCTTCTGTGACGACGTGCGGTTAATCGAGCTTGAGAAACTCGGACCGGCTATCGAAAATCACAGCCTTTTTCCGAATAGGATAAATGTTCACTTTGTCCAGATTGATAAGCCGGCGGAATTTACAATGCGAACCTGGGAACGGGGCAGCGGAATCACGATGGCTTGTGGGACCGGTGCTTGTGCTGTCTGTGTGACTGCTGCACTCAACGGACGACAGGAGCGAATATGTACCGGGCATTTGCCCGGCGGGGATCTTGATCTGAACTGGTGCGAAGAAGATAACTGCGTTTATATGACCGGCCCGGCGGAGGAAGTCTTCGAAGGCATCTGGCCGGATTGATAGGTCTTAAATGCAGAGCTTTGGTGGACGGCAGAATTGCAGAGCTACGCCGTACCGGCCGGAAGCTAAAACGGTTCTTAAGACCTTCGCGAATCCCGCAATTTTACCTCCAAATTCAAGCAGACCTGATGTCGGCGGTATTGACAATTCTACCCTCAAAAGATTGCCCTGCTCGAATATGCCGGTCGCAGTTTCAAAATACAGGCCGCCGGGGCTTACATTTATCGTATAGCCATCATAAGATGTGTGTGCGGTTGAGCCAACTTTCCGGCATGATATATTGTACTGTGCCCCCAATCGCCTATGCCTGCGTTTTTCTGGTCGATCCATCTTGCGCATCCTTGCATAATAGTGTTTATTCCCTGTCCATAAATTTTATAATAATAAACGCAAAACTCGTTCCAAAGCACAGGGCGACAAAACAGCCTATTTTAACTTTTACAAGTGCTTGCTAAGCAAGAGGTTAAATGACTATATCTATCCGGCATTGAAATATTTCGCAATTACACCAATCATCGCGTTGACAAATGGAAACACTAAAAGCTGAATTGATCGCTGGTTCTTGTATTTTATTGTCCAATAACCATCTTCACATGCTTATTTTATAGAATCTTACGTTTCCTGCTAAACACATATCTTCTTCAGTCCGAAAAAGAGGACGGTACGTTGTTTTTTTGCAACATCTATTGTTGACAATATTTAAGGCGAGTCGTATTATCGCAGCTATGCCCGAGAATGCAGAACAAGAATCGAAGAGGTCAGAAAACCAGGGTGATTCGCTGAATGAACATCCCGCGAGTGACCTCTCAGGATTTGGGCAGCTTGGCGATTCAATCTTACATTCATTGCCTATCGGCATTGTTGCTTTCGATCCGGATTTGAAGATTCTCCGGGCCAATACTCAGGCAGCAAAAATTATCGGGTTGGGTGACTACATCGACAAATCCCTGGCCAAAGGAACAGATGACAAAATATGGCAGGGCTGGACACAACAGTTGACCTCGGTAATCTCAACGGGAAAACCGTGCAGGTTTGATGATATAAGCTATACATCGGACGGCAAAACAAAACTGCTTCGGATTGCTTGTACGCCCCTTGAGGGAACCGAATCAGCAAAAAGTCTCGGCGGTATCATCATCGTCGAAGATGTCACCGAGAGGGTCAATGTACAAAGAAGGCTGGCGAATGCCGAAAGGCTGGCTGCCGTCGGCAAGCATGCCTCTAAGGTTGCCCATGAGTTGAATAATCCGCTGGATGGGATTCTGCGATACATCAATCTCGCGATGAGGATTGTAGAGCAGGAGAATCTGGCAAAGCCGAAAGAGTATCTCACCCAGTGCCGGCAGGGATTGATGAGGATGATTCAAATCGTCAGCGAGCTGCTGGAGTTCTCGCGCAGCACGTACACACCCCTGGAATACGTCAAGGTCGAGCAGATCATTGAAGATGCCATTAAGACGATGGAATCGAGAGCGGAGGCGGCAAATATTTCGATCGTAAGAAATTACACCTTTGGTATGCCGCAGGTCAGGAGCGG
>CAZHBL010000801.1:0-2508 GCA_964530105.1 uncultured Pirellulales bacterium
ACCATAATCAGGCCCCCGCCCAGGTCGGTGACATAACGGCAGAGCATTTCCTGCTGTTGATAAGTGAAGTTTCCGCAGCCGGCATTGGCAAGTACGACGGCATCCGTACCCATCAGCATGGACAGATTGTCCGGGAATTCGGCCGTAGTCGTATACCGCACGTCCATGTCGGTATTCTGCAATGCCCGCTCCAAAGTCTGGCCGGTCGAACCATCGGCATCGACCACAAGAATATTGCCGGGGCCGGCGACATAAGTGATCGTACTGGCGCGGTTGTTTTGGACGATTTTATCCTTCCACGGCTCATCGGGCATGAATACGGCCTCGAACTCGTGTATGCCGTTTGTGCCGACGGGCATCGATATTGTCTCGACATTTGTTCCCGGCTCCAAATCCACCGCTACGGCAATCTCCGGCGAATCGGGTACAAGGTCGACCGGCTCGCCGTTAAGATTCAAAAGCAGCTTTCCGCGGACATTTGTTGTACTGTTGAGGATAAATCTCAGCAAAACCGTCTGGCCGCTTCTTGCTTTGGTGGGTGCGGCCAGGCGTTTGAAAATAACCTCGTTATCGTACGAGTATTGTAGCGGCAGCACGTCGATTGGAATTTTGTTTGCAGCAGCAATTCGAGCGGCTTCTTTCAGGTCGCCGCCGGTTTCGTTGCCTTCGCTGACAAGCAGGATTCGAACTGCCGTGTCCGGTGGAGCAATGGCCATCGCCATTTGGACGCCGTCAGCCAATTTGCTCTGCTGGCCGGTGAGTGTGGTGTTCCTCTGTCGAATCGCAATATCACCACCCGGCAACTTGGAAATGCTGGCTGCCTCTGCGACATCGACGACGGCCAACTGATCGCCGGCGGCTTTGTCTGCCAGGGCACGCGAAAGGTAATCCAAAGCAGCTTTTTGAAGATTAGCTGGAATCGACTGACTTCGATCAACCACGGCAATTAATGTCATACGCCGGCTGGTCCTGGTAAGCATTGGCCGGGCCAGTAAAGCAATAAGAATTATGACGACCAGGCAGCGCAGAACGATAGCCAGCACCCGGCGGACCGGACCCAGGGCGGCAAGATTTCGCAGCCCGAGCCAGACTATCGGCACCAGCAGAATGCACCCCACAAGCCACCATGGCCGGCTGAAATAGAAACCATACGTATATGTCATAGCTGCCACACCTGAATTCGATTATTGCCGGCGTCGACAATGAAGGCCCGGCGCCGGGCATCGACTGCTACGCCCCAGGGATATGCCAGTTGTCCCGGCTGCCGGCCCGCACGTCCGCAAACGGCAAGACTCTTTCGATCTTCCAGGTCGAACAATTGTAATCGATTATTTCCGTACTCGCAAACGACAAGTGTCCCATCGGGCAGCAGTGCCAGATCATAAGGATAACGAAGCTGCCCCGGAGCCCGGCCGGCTGAGCCGATGTATCCAAGCAGCTTGCCGTCAAGCTTGTAAATTGCAATCCGATGATTGCAGGCATCGGCCACATAAAGGCACTTTCTCGCCGGATCCACGCATAGAGCCGAGGGCCGGGCAAACTGTCCTTCCCCGCTGCCGGGAGTGCCGAAACAATACAAAAAATCGCCCTGCCCACTGAAAACGCTTATCCGGTCGTTGCCGCCGTACTCGCTGACGAAGATTCTTCCGTCCGGCGAAAACGCCACGTCGGTCGGATATATAAAGCAACCATTTTCCTGCCCGAATTTGCCGAACTCGTCGATAAGCTTTCCTTCGGGGGAAAAGACCACGACACGATGGTAATGTGTGTCGGCGACGTAGAGATTGCCGTTCGCCGCGACGCTCAGCCCGGTCGGTTTGCCCGTTTCGATGAGAGGCATTTTTATGACATCGAGAAATTTACCGTCAGGGCTCAGTCTTTGGATTCTACCGGTCTTATCGACAACTAAAAGCGAACCATCACCGGCGATATCGATGGCCCTCGGATAAATGAATTCGCCCTGCCCACGTCCCGTTTGCCCGAAAACAACCAATACCTTCGGTGTGTCACTCGTAGGTGATACATCATCACAACCCGTTAGTGCAGGTACGCAGACGGCGATAATTGTCAAAACCACCAGTTGGCGGACCCGGATTACTCGCAGCAGTGAAACGACAACCACAGCAAGAACGAGAAACAGGCAAATCAAAACGAGGCACGAAGCAATTACCTGCTGGTCCCGTGCGTAGTGCATCTGGTTGAGCAGACGCTGGGCGAAGTTCGGCAAACCCGCCGGCAGAAGTACCATCGTAGCTGATAGTTCCGTGATGCCGAGCATTACAATAAGAATAAATGTCCCTACTAAGATAGGCCACGTATGTGGCAAGTGCACATACCACCACGTCTTGAACCGTGAGGCGCCGTCGAGTGACGCCATTTCCGAAAGTTGCTTTTCGTGAGCATATCGAGTCAAGAGCAGCAAGATTAGTGCGACGCCCGCGAATCGTCCTGCCTGTCCGGCCGAGACAAGATACCAGCCCTGCCGTATTGCCGGCGTGACATTGCAGA
>CAZHBL010000802.1:0-2507 GCA_964530105.1 uncultured Pirellulales bacterium
GGTTACGACAACGAGCTGAACAAAGCGGTGACCGATGCCGTCAATATCCCCGTAATCGCCTCCGGTGGAGCCGGAACACTCGAACATCTTTACGACGCCATCGTTGACGGCGGCGCGGACGCAGTACTGATGGCCTCTATCACCCACTTTGAAAATTACACTATAACCCAAATAAAAGAATACCTCCGTGATCGAAGTATCCCGATGAATCTTTAAACCCGGAATTCCCACGTTTTGTGTTTTTTATTATTAAGGAAGGCGGTCGATCTGCCGCTGAAAGTTCTCTAAAGAACCGTGTTCTCCAATAGATCTTCCGATGCGAAGTCCATCGTCCATAAAGTGTTCTGAAGCTCTTTGGAAACACATTCCAACTGATCGATTAAGGATTCCAATTTTTCCTGTCCCGTTTTGCTTTGTGCGTATTTTAGATCATCCAATAGTGACTTAATCTCATCACCAAGCTCCTCTACTCCATCGGCCAGGTCCGAAATATCATCAACTGCCTCGGTGATTCTATCGCTTATACCATCCAAAAGGTTCTCGATCTCATCGCCGGCGTGTTCTATCTGTTCATCCTTGATTGTATCGTATTCGCTCATTAGGATTCCTTTCCTTCAAAAGCTGAGCCGGCCGGAGTATGCAATTCCAAAAGGTACTCCAGCAAATGTTAAGTTTTAAAATACCGTAATATCGTCTCGAATTCAACAATCTTCCGGCTAATTAAACATTCCATGCCGCATCCCTGCAGGAACATTAGGACCACTTCAATTATATCGATTTATTCTCCTGAAGTTTTTACCCGGCTATGATTCTATTTTCACAGAATTGCTGTGATTAACTGCTGATTGTTGTAGAATCTAATCACAAAATAAAATCGCAAACGAAATCAAGATACTCTCGTTCACCCGGTCTAAGGTAGGAATGTCTGTGAACCGACTGCAGCACGGTTCGCAGGCCGTCCCGCCAGATGTCATCCGAGACGTCGGAACGAAACCGGCGCATTTCTCCCAGGTCTTTATTTAACGATTCAGCAAGGGCATCTTCCGCCGTATCGCCGCTGATTGCCGCTTTGAGAGCATTGGCAACGATGCGGTCGTCGATACGGCGATCATCGCGATATTGAGAGATAAAAATGTACTCTATATTTTGCAGCAGGTCCTGATGGTCTCTGGTCATGCGTTTCAATAATTTGCCGGACCCCGGCGCTTCCTTTGAGCCGCCGTGCAATGACATCAGGCGGATATTTGCCTTTTTCTGGTCGGAACGTTTTCGCTGCATTCGTTTGAGCTTTGACATGTAATGACTCCTTTCACATTACTGCCTGAACGGGTGCCCGTTCAGCTTTCCATCATTCATCTTCGCTTCCCTGACTTTTTGGCCTTTCGAGAATCGTAATTCGGATTCGACGTCAGTATTTGAGCGTTTACTTCACTTCGCCAATTAGAAAGTATCTTTTTCAATTTTTCAACCCTTTCCGGCATTTTTTTTTGCCAGGTTGTTCTGCTCGCCGATGTTTTCTTTGAGATTGTACCAGTTCGAATTCGTTGCCGGGGCCGCAAATGCTCTCGTCGAACCATTCGATCAGCTTACGCACTGGCCCCAATGGCGATTGATTTAAGCAATTGTCTGTGGTTCACGATTGAGTATCCTTAACGACAGCTATTAATCCTGTTTCTAATATCAGGATAAACAATTTTCTGACTGTCGTTAAGGACTTTCATGGAGAAATTTGCTTACGCCGCCTCTATTTTCTCGAAGGAGAACTTGTGTGCGTCGGCGCCGATTTTTATGGTGTCGCCGTCGGCGAATTTACCGGCCAAAAGCTCGGCTGCCAGCGGATTCTCCAACTGCTGCTGGATAGTGCGCTTCAGAGGTCTTGCGCCGAAAGCCGGGTCGTAACCCTCGTCCATTATTTTCTCTCTGGCACTGTCGGTGAATTCGACATGGATGTTGCGCCCATTCAGACGTCCGGCAAGGTAATTCAGTTGAATATCGACAATCTTCCGTAAATCCTCTTTACGGAGCATATGGAAGACGATTATTTCATCGATCCGATTCAGGAACTCCGGTTTAAATACCTGCTTGAGCACATCTTTGACATGGGCCTCAATCTCCCAGTCGGCTCCGGATTCTTCGGTAAGCTGCTGGATTTGGTGGCTGGCGATGTTGCTGGTCATAATGATAACAGTGTTCTTGAAATCGACGGTCCGGCCTTTTCCATCGGTCAACCGGCCATCGTCGAAGACCTGGAGCATAACGTTAAAAACATCCGGATGGGCCTTCTCAATCTCGTCCAGTAAAATCACCGAGTAGGGTTTTCGCCGGACCGCTTCGGTCAGGCGGCCGCCCTCATCGTAACCGACATAGCCCGGAGGCGAACCGATCAGCCGCGTGACAGAATGCGGCTCCATGAATTCACTCATATCGACCCGGATCATCGAGTGCGGATCGTTAAACAGAAAATCCGCGAGCGCTTTGGATAGCTCGGTCTTGCCCACGCCGGTCGG
>CAZHBL010000803.1:0-2501 GCA_964530105.1 uncultured Pirellulales bacterium
ACGGGAGCCGGCTTGTAGAATTTGGCCATCACCACTGCAAGGGTCAGAAACACACCCACCAGCACTATTGTCACCCAGGTCAGAAAGTCGCCCGTCTTTGAACCCAGAATCCCGCTGGCCATTGCGCCGCCGAACGCCCCACTTAAGCCGCCGCCCCTGCCCTTTTGAATCAGGATAATCAGAATCAGCGACACGCAGCAAATAACGAACAAGACGGCAACTACGTTCATAATAAAACTTACTGCCAATATTGGAAAAACGGTCATATTTATTCCCCTTTCAATTGACTATTTACTTTCCTCTGCTGTTATGGAATCTAAGTTCCATTTTTTCTCTCAATAGTCGCAAGTAAGATAGTCAATTACACTGCAGCCTGAATTATTGCGAGAAAATCATCAGCCTTCAAACTTGCCCCGCCGACGAGCGAGCCGTCTATATCCTTCTGGCTCATCAGGTCCGCGGCATTATCTGGTTTTACCGAGCCGCCGTAAAGGATTCGGATTTCCCCGGCTATTTCTTCATCATACATTTGTCCGAGCAGCTTTCGTATAAAATCGTGCACTTCCTGGGCCTGCTCGGGGGTTGCCGTCAGGCCTGTGCCGATTGCCCAGACCGGTTCATATGCTATAGTTACGGCCTGGATCTTTTCGTCGCTTAAGCCGGCCAGGCCTTCTTTTACCTGCCGGGTAACTACTTCGTTCGTTTGCGAAGCCTCGCGTTCTTCGAGAAGCTCGCCCACGCATAAAATCGGCAAAAGTCCGCCGGCAATCGCAGCGGTAACTTTCTTATTTATTAATTCATCGGATTCGCCGATTACGTGCCGGCGTTCTGAATGGCCGCAGAGACAATATAAACAGCCGACATCTTTCAGCATTGAAGCGCTTATCTCACCGGTAAAAGCGCCTTTAGGCTCGAAGTACATATCCTGAGCACCGACGGCTATACTCGACGAGCTAAGAGCTTTTGCAACCGCATGTAAATAAACAAAAGGCGGGCAAACCGCAACGGTTACGCTCTGGCCAGCTGTCTCCACAGATCCGGAAGCAATCCGCTCAACCAGCTCTACGCTGGTGTGACTGTTCGTGTTCATCTTCCAGTTACCTGCCACAAATGGCTTTCTCATAAAATCTCCTATATTATTATATTCGTAACCCATCGCTAATTTCTCGTCGCGCAGGTCATAGGTTATGGGTAACGAACAACAACTACAATAACTCCGTTGCTCTCGGGAAACTGCCTAATATCGAAAGCTGCAAACAATGCTTACGAGACTCTTCCATCCCCTCCTGGATGTGCTTTTCTGTCCTGTGTCCCATGAAATCCACAAAGAAATAATATTCCCACTGCCTTTTCCTGCTGGGCCTGGACTCTATATTTGTCAGATTGATGCCGTATCGCTTGAAGACATCGAGCACATCAGCCAGGGCACCGGCCTTATGAGCCGTGCTGAACAAGATGGCGGTCTTATCCTCGCCCGTTGGCCTGGAGTCTTCTTTGCTGATGATTAAAAACCTGGTTACATTATTAGTGGTATCCTCGATGTTTTCGCAGACAATTCTCAAGCCGTACAGCTCGGCTGCGATGCTGGAACCAATCGCTGCGGTCTTCGGCTCCTGGGCCGCCAACTGCGCGGCTCTGGCGGTAGAGGCGACCGGGATCGTCTGTGCATCCTTAAAAGAAGCACTCAGCCAGTTTCTGCACTGGGCAAATACTTCCGGCTTGGAGTAGATCTTTTCGATTTCCTCCAACTTGCAATTGCCCATAAGATTATGATGAATCGCCATCAAGACCTCGGCACAGATCTTCACATTCGAATCTACCAGCGCATCGAGCGTTTCTATCACACCGCCGCCCATCGTATTCTCTACCGGCGCAAGGCCCAGGTCGCAATGACCTTTGCTGACTTCCTCGAAGATACTTCTTATGTCTGTTAGTGACTCATATTCGACGCTTTGGCCGAACTTGAGCTTCGCCGCGGTATGGCTGAAACTGCCGCCGGGACCGAGATAGGCAATCCGCAACGGCCTCTCCAAAACAAAAGAGCCGCTCATCAGCTCCCGCCAGATAGCAACTAAGCACTTATCCGGCAGCGGGCCTTCATTGGTCTTGACAATCCGAGCCAAAACTTCTTTCTCACGATCAGGAGCATAAACAGGTTTGGCGGTTTTGTTCTTGAGCTTTCCTATATCCACCACAACGCGTGCACGTTCGTTGAGCAGCATTACAAGCTGATGGTCAAGCTCATCAATCCTATTTCTTAGCTCTTCAAGAGACATAAATCAAAAGCCTAAAATGAAGCTATAAGCAAATCTTAGCTTCCGACCGCATTAAGTCATTTTTGTAAAAACTAATATATCTAACAGAATTTTGTTCTTGCGTCAATGAATTTGATTAATTAGAAATATTTTAGGCATATAAGTCAGGCAAAAAAATGCAAAAAGTTATAAAATATGTGATTTTTCAGACTAAATGGGGCTATTTTGGCCTGGCTGGGACTAAAT
>CAZHBL010000804.1:0-2501 GCA_964530105.1 uncultured Pirellulales bacterium
GGGCATCTGCGTAAAACTGTCGGTGACATGGAATTTCCAGGCGCCGCAGGGTGGTGCGGACACACATACCTCGCTGTTTCGAGGGAGCAAGGCTAATGTAATCATTCGCCAGGGCAAGGAGCAAAACTATCGACCGGAGGTTTATGTCGAGCCCGCCCCGGGAGGAGAAGCCGCTAAAGTAGCCGCTTCTCTGAAAAGAGCTGTCGCCGGGCTGCAGAGAAAATTCCCCGGCTTGAAAGCCGAGAAGGCCGGAGACGGCTGGCATATCATCATACCCGACAAATGCCGGGTCGGACACGAAGCTCATTTTCGAAACGTCATGGAGGCGTATCTACAGTACCTGGCCGAGGGCCGGCTACCGGAATGGGAAGTCCCCGACATGATTGCCAAGTACTACATCACGACGAGGTCGCTCGAATTAGCCCGGCAGTGGCACTCAAAAAGGAGAGCAAACCAAGATGGCCCATGAGCAATTAGCACTGTTAGGTGGTGAGATGTCGGTTAAGTTGGAGGTGTCAGACATTTTTGTCTGGCCGATTGTCACAGACAGGCACGAACAGGCCGTACTCGATGTGCTGCGCGCCCGGAAGATGTCCGGTATCGAAATCACCAAAGAGTTCGAGAAAAAGTATGCCGAATCGCTCGGTAGAAAATACGGCTTGGCTTACAATAACGGCACGGCGGCTATCCTGGGCGCTATGTACGGCCTGGGAATCGGACTCGGCGACGAAGTGATCTGCCCAAGCATCACCTACTGGGCCTCGGTCGCGCAGGCGTACAGTCTCGGCGCCACACCCGTTTTCGCCGATATCGATCCAGAGACCCTCTGCATCGACCCAAGTGACATCGAGCATCGTATCACGCCGAGAACCAAAGCGATTGTCGTTGTGCATTATGCCGGAATGCCGGCCGAGATGGACGCGATTATGAAAATCGCCGCCAAGCATAATCTAAAAATTCTCGAAGATGCATCCCACGCTCACGGAGCGCTCTACAAAGGCAGGCAAATCGGCACATTCGGCGAAGCGGCGGCATTTTCCCTGATGACCGGCAAGGCACTTGCAATCGGTGAGGGTGGGATACTCTTCACCGATGATCGTAGAGTTTACGAGCGGGCACTTTTATTCGGGCATTATATCCGGCATGATGATGAAATCACGCTGGATGAGTTTAAGCCATTTGTTGGGCTGCCCTGCGGCGGAGCCAAGCACCGGATCGGCCAGCTCAGCTCGGCCTTCGGACTGGTGCAGTTGGAGCTATATCCGAAGCAGATGGTCGAGATCGACAAAGCGATGAATTATTTCTGTGACCTGCTCGAAGATACCGCAGGGATCAGGCCGATCCGGCCGGCCAAAGGCACGGACACAACAAAAGGCGGCTGGTACTATCCACATTTCAGGTATATCGCGGAAGAGTTAGGCGGCCTTTCACTGTCACGCTTCAGTCAGGCTATTGTTGCCGAAGGCTCGATCTGCAATCCGGGCTGCAATAAACCGCTGCATCTGCATCCGCTGTTTACCAGTCAGGACGTCTACGGGCACGGCAGACCGACACGGATTGCTTTTCTTGATGAGTCCGCGAAGATCGAGCAATACGTTGAAACGCTGCCGGTCGCCGAGGGTATCACCCGCCGTGTATTCGAGGTTCCCTGGTTCAAACACTATGAGCCGGAGATAATCGAAGAACACGCCGGCGCTTATAAAAAGGTGATTAAGAATTATCAGGCGCTATTGTCCGGCGATACCGACAAAGACGTCGAGACCGGCGGCTATAGCAGCTTCTTTACCAGCCAAAAGAACACGTAATAAAAATTTGTGCGCTCTGATGCCGGACTGTATGATCATTGTTTGGAAAAAGAAGGGAAGGACAAGGGAAGGATTAAATAGGAATGTTTACCGATTTCGTGTATTGAAGTTCTTTTTCTTCTGTTTCTATAAGTCTTTGCCATCACTTTTCTCCTTAAACCTCATAAATCGATAAACGGCACTAATAATTTCCGCAAGCAGGGAAGGGCTGGCAATCCCGCAAGCTGCCAGCCCTTTTGACTATATTGGGCGGTTCGTTTATTTCTATCATCGCCGGCTTGGTTTATTAGTCCACTTATTGTGGTGCGTCGTAGTTCCAGCACTCGATATAGATCTTCCATGAACCATCGGCCTGCCTCTTGAAGATGTCCAACTCTTTGCCAGGGCTCGTAGTGGTCTCCCCGCCCTCTTTGAGCGTCATGGAATACTGGAAGTTGGAACGACCAAATGCCCAATCCCCGCATACCCCAACTTCGTCCACTTTGTAGGGGAGCTCCAAGTCGAACTGACCGAACAAGCCCTCAAATGTTGGCCGTAACACCTCTTTCCCGATCATAGGGGGGTACCCCGTCGCCATCACCACCGCGTCTTCGGTGAATATGGACATGTAAAGCTCTACATCTCCCGTGCCACAGGCGAGAGTAGAAAATATGGAACGACCGGCCCCTGGTTGTAAAGGTCGTCATAAGTCGATAA
>CAZHBL010000805.1:0-2492 GCA_964530105.1 uncultured Pirellulales bacterium
TTAACGCCGAGCCGTTAATAACTGTCAATACCGGCTTCGGAGACGCTTATTCGGCGGCGGCTGAGCTTGAATACGCCAACGGCTCGACCGATACGCTCATGGGCGCTTTGCGTGCGAAAAACGGCGACCCCGAACCGTTCAACGTTCGCTACTGGGCCATCGGCAATGAAATGTGGGGGCGCTGGCAGCTCGGTTATATGAGCCTCAATCAATATGTCCTGAAACACAACTGGGTCGTGGACAAGATGCGCGAGGTGGACCCGGATATCGTACCGATCGCTTCGGGCAATGCCGGGCAGTGGAGCGAAGGACTGCTGAAGAATTGCGCCGATCATATCGATCTGATCGCCGAGCATTTCTATTGCCAGGAGAAACCCGACCTCGTAGAACATGTCGCCCAAATCGCCGACAATATCAAGCGAAAGGTCGAGTTTCATAAGCGGCTTCGAGAAAAACTGGATTCGCTGAAAGGAAAAGACATTAAAATTGCAATGACCGAGTGGAACTACTGGTACGGCCCG
The DNA here is from genome assembly GCA_964530105.1 of uncultured Pirellulales bacterium. Classification (GTDB taxonomy): domain Bacteria; phylum Planctomycetota; class Phycisphaerae; order Sedimentisphaerales; family Anaerobacaceae; genus JAFGPJ01. The sequence goes on from CAZHBL010000805.1 coordinate 522, forward strand.
CATATATTCGGCGAGCTTGGAACCCGGTATTTCCACAAAGACGGCCTGGGAATCGCCAAAGGGCTGCATGAATATTTCCGTAACTCGGACATCATTTTTCTGGCAAATTACGCCCAGACGGTCAACGTCATCGGCTGTATCAAGACCAGCAAAACCGCCGCCGCCTTTGCAACAACGGGGCTGGTACTAAAATTATATCGAAACAATTTCGGCACGATTCCGGTCTCAGTAACCGGTGACGTAGACCCTCTCGATATCTCAGCAGCCTGGACCAAGGATCGCAAAGCTCTTACTATCGGTGTAGTCAATCCCACTAACGAAGAACAAAAAATCGTGCTGGACTTAAAAGGCGCGCAACTGTCGGGAACCGGCAAGCTCGGCTTGATAGCAAATTCTGATCCCATGGCCTATAACGAACCGGGCAAAGAACCCAACGTCGTAATCGAAAATAAAGAAATTTCAAATGTCTCGAACAGTATAACGGTACCACCTATGTGCGCCGGTGTTTACACATTACCGGTTAAATAATGGATCGTGTAACATTCGACAGTGTATGCTACTATGCGTTTTACACGATTTGAGGAAGGAAGCGGCTATTGCGGCAGATGCCTGAAACAGGTGCCGGTATATAGAGTAAGAGTCAAACATCTGCCCCATTTGATTTTAACTTTATGCACTGTTGGTGTCTGGGCGGTTATTTGGATTCGTGAAATCAGAAGATTCCATAACTGGAAATGTATTGACTGCGGCGCAACAGTATATAAAATAATGAGTTAGCAACAAAAAATCTCTAAATAAGGATTTGATTTTATGGAATGCAACAAAGAGCAAAACCTTAAGAGCTGCAACTGCTCATATCCCGGCTGCCCAAGAAAAGGAGTATGCTGTGAGTGTTTGAGCTATCATTTGGATATGAAACAACTGCCCGGCTGCTGTTTCCCCGACGATGTCGAGAGAACCTACGACCGCAGTTTCAGGGCCTTCGCCAAAGCGTGGAAGTTATAAATCTGAAACTCTTCAGAAACACCTGAAGTACGTATTTCATGTATAGAGGATGAAGTCTGTTGAACAGCAAATATAAATGAACACACGCCGGGCGATCATTCCCGCCCGGCGCGCGATATATACAATGGTCTTACCGACGGGTTAAGGAAAAAAGCATTACTCCGCCGGTGGAATCAAAGAAAGCGGGGCGGTTTATCGAGCCCGGCTCACTCGCAGCTAAGGTCAGCTTGTTTGCCTCAAGCTTATAAATACCGAGCGAGGTTTCACCAACATATTCCGGCAGCGAACACTTATCAATCTTAAACTCAACCTGCTTCGGATTCGTTTTGGCATTCAGCGTCACTGTGCCGGAGTAAAATGCGGACTCTGGTCCTTTTACCTCCACTTTGCCCGATGAAATAATGAAAGTCCATTCGTCATATCCCCCGGCGTCTGTCCCGACCCAGGTTCCTTCAAGCTCACTACCCTTCTCGGACATTTGTGCTATGTCCTCTTTCTGGCGTTTGAAAATTGTTTCCCCTCTGGCCTGTGAAGAGCGGTAGCCGCCGGCCTCGACGGGATATTCCTTGACCTTGAAGCTGTTGTTATCGATTTTGATGAAAATCATATCCATCGTTACCATCGTTCCATCGGCCTCGAGGCGCTGATTTCTGTTGACAGCACCCTCATAGTCATCGCCCCAGGTACCATTCCACGTGCCGCCCATATTGTCTGCCCCGACCTGGATAATCTCCTCGCGGGACTGCACATCCATGATCAGGCCATGGTATTTGAAATCGCCTATATTAACGTTCACGCACATGGCATATTTGTCCAGTATCCATTTATACTCAAGTTCGACCTTCCGGCCATTGTCGTCGGTGGCCGCCCAGTTACCAATCAACCAGTCATAGCCGTACTGGGAGACAAGGTCCCCGAGTTTATCCTGCGCCCCAGCGGGAACAGAGGAAATAGCCAAAAGAACAG
>CAZHBL010000806.1:0-2491 GCA_964530105.1 uncultured Pirellulales bacterium
GCGATATTCGCCTCGATAGTATTCTTCGTTGCCGGCGTCGGCTGCGGGATTACCGCTGTGAAAATCTTTTGGGCACAGCACAAATTGGACAAAATGAATTCCGACGATTCACCGGGTTATAGAGAAAACGTCCAGATTCATATCGAGCACCACGACGAATAAATGCGCTAAAGTGAATAGTATTTAGCCGTTGGTCGTTAGTGAATGATCCGTTGAAGCTGTCTTTGGCGGCACTAAATACTAACAACCAAATACTAACGACTTTTTTGAGACAGTTTTTCACACCACTGGTCGGCTTTTTCGCGCTGGGCACGTTCCTCGGCTGCTTTTTCCTGATCCGTTTTGAAATAGGGTAGTGCCGATATGAGGTTCTTTTTTGCAGCCTTATCTTGTGTTTCTTCGATAGCTATCTGAAGACGCAATCGGGCTAACCTCACTCCCATGATTTTTTTCAGTATCCAGCAGCAAAGCTCACTTCCCTTGCTATTTGGCTCGTAACTGCTTAGCTTCTTTATTGTTGGCTCCACAGCGGGCATGCCTATTTTCGAAAGAGATTCTGCCGCAGGATGCCAACCACCTTTGTCTAATGGCTCATCAACATAAAGACTCTTTGGATTTTTATATTCGAGGTTTTCTAATAAAACAGGCACCGCTTCAACGGCCCGCAGATCGCCCAGCAAGAGTATAGATAGATGTTTAGAATCATGCCATGGATACTCTGCAAAACATGGATCGTTGGATGGCAATGGATCTACTTTTTCTTTCGCTAATTGGATCAACAGTTTAATAAGCTCTGTATGCTCATTGCGAATAGCTTCAGCTGCTTTTTCTCTATCTTTTAAATTTTCTGAGGTTAAGGCGGTAACATTTTGTAATTTGTCAGATTTCTGCGATCCTGTAGCTTGAATATTAGACTCATGGATCTCTTTATGTTGTACTGACAATCCAGTTACTAAGACTGAAGTTGCTCCAATCATGAATCCTATCGTCAAAATTATTACCTTTGTCTTGCTCATTTGTTATCTCCTAAATCATTATGGACTGCTTGGAATTGTTATCCATCCAGATCCTAATTGCTGAAGACTCAATGCATCTCTTGTCAGATAGTTAGCATCTTTTGGTTCCGCGTAACATTTACTGTGCCATTTGTAGTAATCGGAACACTGATACCACGTGCCATCAATTTCGACTTTAACCCATTCTTTGAAATCACCAATATATGCGAAATAATCACTATATGAACGTAATCTATAACCTGCACCCGGTCCATCTATACTATATATATGATTTGTTCCTGAAGGTGTAAGGTCTTCATCTGAGTTAGTGGAGTCGTCGGATTGCCAAGGTGTTGCATTACTTACTAGTTGCCATTGTCCTCCTACCTGTTTCTCCCAGATTTTGCGCCATTTTTCTCTTGTGATATCGAATTGTACTTCACTTGTGACTCCCGATGGTTTGATAGTTCCCTGACATTCCATACAGTTATGAAAATATTCGCAGTTAGAGTCCATATCACCCTTTGTTCCATCAGCATTTGCATCGTCCCAACTAATTTTGCCGTTCTTGTCTGAACTGGTTTTAAAAGTACTGTGCTTTTTGTCATTGTCGCCTTGCTGGCTTCCAAAGCTGAATAAGCCGGTCAAATCTACCTCAAACACGGTTACTTTAACAATATCGCTGAAATTTTTCGGCAGCCATGTTGCTTTTAATTCGACATCTCTGAATGTCGAAGAGCCTGAAACTCCTTCAAGGTATAGCAGCTTAGGTAGGTTTTCAACTACAAATTGGTCTCCGGATAGCAACTCGGAACTCTCGCCCAGCACTGTTTTCTTGGTACCCGTCTGCCATACTTTTACTTTACTTGGAAAGGTAATGCTCACCTTGCTATTGGGGAAATTTTCCACAATCGTTTGCTGCGGGCTTATAGATACCGTAAATGAGCGAAAGTCGCTGTCGCCCCCGTCGATATTAGGATCGCTTTTGTCCGCTGTATAGCTACCATTTGGCGGCGTGTCATCAGGCTGCCAGCCATCATCGTCATCGTCGTCCCAATTTACATTGATATATTTTCCAGGGGAAAGTTCGTTTGGCTCCGATAGGCCCGCATCAATATCCACCTTAACAACGGTGAACTTAACCGGATCGTGATTTTCGTCGCCGCCGGGATAGTTTTGGCCGTCCGGCGTGTAGAGAAGCCAAACATACGCAGAGCCGGTAGAATAACCTTCTAAATACAACGTTGACGGCTGGGAACCTAACTGCCACCTTTTATAATAGTTCGAGCCGTCCGGTATCACCAAAGTTCCTTTATTAGAGCTGCTCCAGACTTTAATATTGTCGTTTTGGTAAGGTATTTTCAATTCTACGTAGCCGGGAGACAAATCAGACGGCAAGTATGAAAGCGAAATCGCAACCAGATCATCCTCGCCGCTTACAGTTCCGGTTTCGTCCTTGTCCGGCGTGCCGTTGTTGTTATCATCATCGTCGTTCA
>CAZHBL010000807.1:0-1979 GCA_964530105.1 uncultured Pirellulales bacterium
GTTCGACAATCGTCCAAGCTGGTTTCGGCTGCTGGCCCTGCCGCATCATCATCTCAGCCATATAACCCGAAACATCGTCGCCCATGACCGGCAGGGAGCTCATAACGCCGATCTTCTTTTTCTGCCGGGTTACCGCCGTATCGATCAGGTAGCTTATATCATATTCGAGGAAATTCTGCCGCTCCGGCGAGAAAAACGGGATCGCCTTTTCCACTCCAAATTGCGTCTTCACCACCAGGCCGAAGAAAAAGCTCTCCTCCTGGGTAATCGGGAACCGCCGCAGGCCGTACTTCAACGCCTGCTCCTCATCATCGGTGAACGGCCTCGGATCTATCACCTCCAGCTCGACCATCCCATTTGACGCTGTAACATACTCTTCCAGCAATGCCCTTACGAACTCGTAATAATTATTGAAGAACCGAATCTGGTCCGGTCCTTTCAGAGCGGCGGTCTTTGCATAGTAGAGCCTGGCTCGAATCGGCTGGTTCAGTTTGGCCAAAATCGATTTTGTCCCATCCGACAGTGTATAGAGTTTCTGGTCCGTAATGTCCAGTTTCAACGGCTTTCCAATACTCTGGCAGATACTGATGGCCGAGAATACAATCACCAGGACAAAGCCCGCTCCCAAAATTGCTCGTATCGTTCGGTTCATTATTTGGCCTTCCTTTCATCCAAAACAATACTACTGGCGGCAATCCACCCAACGATCAATAATACAAAATAAGAAAGGTCTCCAAACTTCAGCACACCCCTCTGGATTGACTCGAAGTGTTCTTGAAAGCTCATGCTCTCAATCGCTGAGACCATCCCGGCAGGCAAAAACGTCGAGAAGTAACTCAGCGTCGACGGCATCCCGGCAAAAACCAGCACCGCACAGGCAACTACCGACAGGACGAAACTGATTACCTGGTTCTTACTGACAACCGAGAAAAAACATCCAATCGCAAGAAATCCGCCTGCCATCAACAAGCTGCCGAGATAGCCGGTAATAATCAGCCCTATATCCGGATCGCCGAGATACGCTACCGTAATCACCATGGGAAAAGTCAATGCCAAAGCAATGCCTAAAAACAACCACGCCGCCAGGAACTTGCCCAGCACTGCCTGCGTGATCGTAATCGGCAGAGTAAACAGCAGCTCTATCGAACCGACCTTTCGTTCCTCAGCCCAGAGACGCATCGCCGTCGAAGGCACCATGAAAACGAACAGCAGCGGCAGATTCTGAAAAAATGCACTCATGTCTGCCTGCCGCATTTCATAGAAGCCCTGCTTGAAAGTCAGGTATCCGGAGAAAAACAGAAAGATCACAAGAAACACGTACGCAAGAGGCGTCGTAAAATAACTTTTTAGCTCTCTTTTGAATACGGCTTTAAAACTATTCATATTGTTACTCCCAAACAAAATCGCAACAGCATGATTAGCATTTATACCAATTATGCACTTTCCAACTTGGTAATTTTGCGAAATACGCTATCAAGACTGCACTTATACTTTTCCTTCAAATGGCTAGGCGTTGAATCGACCAGAATTCGACCTTTGGCAATGATAATTGTCCTCGAACAAACGGCCTCAACCTCTTCAAGAATGTGAGTTGAGATAATAATACACTTGTTCTTTGCCATTTTTTGTATCAATTTTCTTACCTCATGTTTCTGATTGGGATCCAGCCCGTCGGTCGGCTCATCAAGAATGAGAACATCCGGGTCGTGTATTAACGCCTGGGCCAGGCCCACACGCCTTTTGTATCCCTTCGACAAGGTCTCTATACTCTGATGATAAACCGAATCAATCGAACACATCGGAACAATCCGGTCGAGCGTCTCCTTGCGGCTACTGCCACTGATTTCTCTGACGTCACAAATGAAATTCAGGAAAGCCCCTACTGTCATTTCGTTATATGCCGGCACGTTTTCCGCCAGGTATCCGAGCGACCTTCTGACGTCGATAGGATTCTGTAAAATATCGTGCCCGCAAATGGT
>CAZHBL010000807.1:1989-2488 GCA_964530105.1 uncultured Pirellulales bacterium
CGCTGTCGGGCTTTAGAAAGCACGCCAGGATGCGCATCGCGGTCGTCTTGCCGGCCCCGTTAGGCCCGAGAAGACCCAGGACCTCCCCTTCTTCGACATTGAACGATATGCCGTCAACAGCAACGACCGGCCCAAAACTACGCCGAAGTTCTTTGACCTCTATCATGTCCATCTCCAGAAAACAAGTACCAATTTTCGTCCCGCCACCTCCCCCTTTTGTTTACAAAAAAGAATAAGTTTACTCAAAAATTCTTGACAGTCAAGGCCAATCTCCAGATTATTTTGCTCATAGTTATTAACTGTTATAATCATTTATCGCTAATGAGCAAGGTAGCAAAAGTAAATTTCGTCGATTATAGGACCAGCATAACCAGGGCATTTGACCTGATTGGGGCCGGTGCCCGTTTGCCTAAACAGGGGCTGATTATCATCAAGCCAAACCTGACCAATTCTTCGCCGCCGCCGGTTACAACAAGCGTTGAGGCAGCCGAGGCGGTTT
>CAZHBL010000808.1:0-2482 GCA_964530105.1 uncultured Pirellulales bacterium
AACCAAAATACAAAATAACATATATAACGCCCTGAATGATAATAAGAACGGACATGAAAAGCTCAATGCTATTTTCGGTTTTTCCTTCCGACCAGTAAGCCTGAGCAATCCGGTAGTTGATCTGCGGGTGGGTCGGCTCAAGCTCGGCCGTGCGCAGCCAGCAGCGAATCGCCCGTTTATACTCACCGCGGGCGAAAAGACTGTTGCCGATATTATAATAGCACAAAGCACAATCCGGTTTTATCTGCTGGGCAAGATAGAACATCTCCTCGGCCAGATCGTGTAGGCCCATCTCGGTGTAGGCAATAATCCGATTACAGTAGCACGGCTCAAACCCCGGGTCCAAATCCTGAATACGCTCGAAAGTATCGATGGCCAGATCATATTGGCCGGTTCGAGTATAATCGACCGCCAGCGAGTTCAATATTTCCATGTCATCGGGATTCAACTCGAGGGCGGTTTCGTATTCGGTAATCGCATCGTCAAACCGGCTTATCGAATCCAGAGTTAGCGCTTTGTTGAAGTGCCACGAACTGTTAGCGGGATTTATCTCGATAGCAGTCTCCAGCTCGTCGAGAGCCTGCGTCATATTCCCGTCTTCGTAAAGTTCAAAAGCCTTGTGAGCCTTCTGCTCAGCTTTGTCATAAGAGCCGAATTCCATATCATCGAAAATCATAAATAATCCTTTACTTTGTTTTTCGCCCAATAATTTAAATATTACCAACGCACATATCGCCAACAAAACACCGCCGCCTTAGCAGTTTCCCGGCAATTCGAGAGTTTTTGTTGGCAGTAAAATTTTGTTGCAACATTGGCTTATAAGCTCTTATAATTGCAAAAGTTAGCTTTTAATGCTAAAAGACCATGCACCGGAGTTACTTCGGTGCTGACCTGTTTTTCTGGAAAGTTGCCGCTGATAGTCTTATAATGTGTGACCTGAAAATAGCGGACAACGAGCAAAAAACGAACGCTATACACAGTAGTTATTTGGAGAATCGAAGCTATGTTTAGAGAGATAAAAGGCCAGATAACAGCCGGTAAAGGCAGTTACGCTATTGTCGTGAGCAGATTCAACGAATTCATAACGTCAAAGCTGCTGGCCGGTGCGATAGATTGTCTCCAGCGTCATGGTGCTGCTGACGAGCACATATTCGTAGTATGGGTGCCGGGCGCCTGTGAAATAACGCAGGCCTGTAAGACACTGGCCAACAGCGGCAAATACGTCGCAGTACTCTGTCTCGGGGCGGTAATACGAGGCCAAACCGCCCATTACGATTATGTCTGTCAGCAGGTAGTTCGTGGTATCGGGCAAATCAACTATGATTCAGAGACGCCGGCGGTATTCGGCGTGCTGACCTGTGAGACACTCGAACAGGCCGTAGAAAGGGCCGGCACGAAAATGGGCAACGCCGGGGCCGACGCTGCCTTGACAGCTATGGAAATGGCCAACGTTATACAACAGATTAGCGATTTGTAGTTATAGGATCGGAGTTCGTATACTCCGAACTATACACATGGATAGAAGAACAAGGGCCAGAGAGCTGACGATGCAGGCATTATACCAACTCGACGTGCAGGGCCCGGATGTGTTCGATCATTTAGGGCGGTTCTTTAGAGAAGCAGACCCGGATGATTTCGTCTGCAGTCTTGCTTCGGACTGGTCAAAAAGGACCTGGGAAAATCTGGAACAGTGTGACGAATTGATAACCGGCTCGACAATAAAGTGGCAATTCACAAGGCTCTCACCTGTCGACAAAAGCATTCTGAGACTGTCGGTCTATCAGTTGAAATTCTGCACCGACATCCCGCCCAAAGTTGTTATAAATGAAGCTATCGAGCTTGCCAAGAAGTACAGCACAGATAAGTCACCGGGGTTTGTTAACGGTGTACTCGATGCCGTGCTGAAAAAAATCGAGCGCCACGACTGACGGCCCGAATGATTTACTGCGAGCCGCAGGCGGCAAGAAAAATATTATGAGAACGATCGCAGTGCTAAACCAAAAAGGAGGAGTGGGTAAGACCACGACCGTGGCCAACACGGCGGCGGCCCTTGCCGCGGCCGGCTCACGGGTCGTCGCAATCGATCTCGACCCGCAGGCCCACCTGACAATACACCTCGGTCTCGAGCCGCAAATCGTCGAGGCCGGCTCATATAAAGTCCTGACACAATCAGCTCAATTTGAAGAGCAAATTATGCTCGTGCGTCCCAATCTCTGGCTGCTGCCGGCGAACATCAACCTCGTCGGCGCCGAAAGCGAGCTGGTAAGCGTGGTCGGCAGGGAAACCATTCTGCGAGAGGCCCTCGAATCGAGTGAAGATAAGTTCGATTATTGTCTCATCGACTGCGCCCCTTCTCTGGGGCTGCTGACCCTCAACGCCCTGGCGGCCGCCGATGAGGTTTTGATTCCGCTGCAGCCGCATTTCCTCGCCCTGCAGGGATTCGGACAACTGCTCCAGACAATCGAGCTTGTCAACAAAAGAA
>CAZHBL010000809.1:0-2473 GCA_964530105.1 uncultured Pirellulales bacterium
CCAGAAAATCCATCATCAGGTTCTCCATCCCGCGCAGCGTCCAGGCCCGTTCGTATAGCGAAAAACCAATTTTGAAGACCCGGAAACAATCCGCGTATCGGGATAGTTTCCCGGGAATGTCGGCGAAAAAACGGGTGTTCAGAGGGTCGGGAAAATCGTAGCCGGCAAGTGTGGGCTCCGGCAAAATACATCCTTCGACTATGCCTATGTCTTTGTCGACGCTGCGGTCCCAGACGACGCCGAAGACGTCGCGAAAACGGTCGTTGCCGAGGTCGGTAAAAAAACCTGTGTCATGACCCAGCTTGACAAAATGGTTATCCAGTACCTGCTCCAGGTCATGCTGCCCGAAATGCTTTCGCAGCTTGCCGGCCGCCTCGACGGTAAAATTACAATGCCAGGGTATGTACGGAACTTTGTGTCCCTCAATCGCCAGTCTGACTACTTGTCTCTTATTCATTGACCGGCTCCGAAACCGTGTAAACTTCGAAGCTGCTCTCAGGGTCGTGAGAAATTTCGTCCATCGCTTTTCCGGTCAGGCCGCGAAAGCAAACATCATCGCCGAAACATTTGATTTCAACGTTATGCAGACCGACAGCTTGCGACAGCTCGGCCATTGGCCCGGTTATTCCGACGCTGCTCCGCGATCCGAGTATTTTCGGCGCGATGTAAACGATGATTTCATCGGCAAGGTTCTCTCTCAGAAACGACGTTAGTACAGTGGGTCCGCCTTCGACGAGCAATTGAGAAAAGCCGCGATTGCTCAGCTCTTCAATTAGAAAATGTAGATTGGAAGAACCGTGCGTATCCGGGTAGACGAGCAGTTCAGCTCCTTTGGCGGACAGCTCCCGGGCTATATGGGGATTTGTCCGTACTGCATTTTGGCTTGTGTAGATTATAACGGGACACTTATTAACTGTCGCAAGAAGTTGCGAGTCCGTCGGGGTTCTAAGATGGCTGTCCATAACGATCCTGACAGCTTTTTTTCCTTTGCTCGGGCGGGCCGTCAATTGCGGGTCATCGGCGATTACAGTATTGATGCCGACTAAGATTGCCTGGGCCCGCCGGCGTAATTTGTGCGCATCTCTTCTGCTTTGCTCGTTGGAAATCCACCTTCGATCATCGATCCCATCGGCCCATGCGACTTTGCCGTCGATGCTCTGAGCCCACTTTAATATTACCCAGCACTTGCCGGTAGTGATGAATTTCACAAAAGGAGCGTTGAGCATTTTCGCCTGAGCTTCGCAAATTCCGGTATGAACCTCGATACCGGCCTTGCGCAATTGCTCGATGCCTCTGCCGTTGGCATGCGCTGATGGATCGATCATCGCGACGAAAACTTTCGCTATGTCGGCGGATATGATAGCCTGCGTGCAGAGGCCGGTTTTGCCCTGGTGAGAACAAGGTTCAAGAGTGACGTACATCGTAGCACCTTTGGGCCTGACGCCCAGGGTCCGACAGTCTTCAAGAGCGTTGATTTCCGCATGGGGGCCGCCGAACTTCTTATGCCAGCCTCTGCCGATAATCTGATTGGCTTTTATGATGATGGCACCGACCGCGGGATTCGGCTCCACTGAGCATATACCCCGCCGGGCCAGTCTCAACGCCATCTCCATAAACTTCTCGTCTTTGATACTCATTTTACAGCATCCTTTTGAGGGTGGGCCAATTGCTTTTTGCAGAGTCTATATTTTAATTCGAGCAAAACTTGACCTGTTTGTCAAGAAAGTAAGTCTGTTAAGTCAGCTTTGTAACTATTCTTCCATCATTTTCATAAACTGCTTTTCGTCTATCACCTCGACACCGAGTTTCCTCGCCTTGTCGAATTTACTGCCCGGATTCTCGCCGGCCAGCACAAAATCAGTTTTTTTGCTGACCGAGCTTGATGCTTTGCCTCCGGCCTGCCTGATGGCCTGCTCGGCCTGCTGCCGGCTGAAATTCTCCAACGTACCGGTGACAACAATTGTCTTTCCGGCAAGTTTTTCTGATCGCTGGATTTTCGGCTGCTCTGGTTTTACTCCGGCGTCAATTAACTGCTTGATCACAGATTGATTCTCGGGATCGTGAAAATATTCATAAATACTTTTTGCCATCGTCGGCCCGATCTGGTCTATCTCCGCAAGCTCTTCTTCGCCGGCAGTCATCAGGGCATCCAATGAGCCGAAATGTTCGGCCAATATTTGTGCCGACTGGCCCCCTATATGACGGATTCCCAATGCGGCAACCAATCGCCACAATGGGCGGGTTTTGCTTTCTTCGATTGCATTTATCACATTGGCGGCACTTTTCTCGGCCATTCGCTCCAGCCCGGCAAGCTGGGCCTGGCTGAGCACGTAGAGGTCTGCGAAATTTCCGACCAGTCCGTTCTCTATCAGTTGGTCGATCAAAGCCGGACCGAGATTTTCAATATCCATCTGCCCTCGCCCGGCGAAATATTTCAGGCGTTCCTTCAACTGGCCCGGGCAATCCCGGTTCA
>CAZHBL010000810.1:0-2472 GCA_964530105.1 uncultured Pirellulales bacterium
ATCACAGCTACGTCCCGCCACATAGATCTGAAGCCACTCGTCAAGAATCCCATACACAACTATCACAAATAACACCAACCATGGCGCAGCTCGGCGCCATTTAACTTTTCGATCGCCACTGACCGCAGACCAGATCAAAAAAGTCAGAATCAAATACGCCAGAAAATGAAGACTCTTATCAGAAACATCGGCCTCTTGAACGACATGCGGGATCGGGATGTGTGCAAGCACAAACAGCCCCGGCCAGTATAAAACCAATACGCACGCCGCTATCTTCTGCTGGTGTGATAAAGTCATTGAAACCACCTATAAGAATTCCTGCCCGGTAATACCGTATCACTGAGGATTCATCGAGCCGGCAATAATTTTTCTCTATAAAAACGGATAATCCGGCGAAAATCCACTTCTCCCTCCCTTTTGCCTCGTAAAAGCGAAGCAGCGGAAAATCGCTTCACTCCTCGCAGCACCCAAGCTAAAAACGCCCGGAACAATCAGATACGCGATTGACCAATATCGGCAATTTTGTCAGGATTTTCGCCGCATAATCCTCAACAGTAACTGATGTGCGAAAAAATATACTAAGTTATGCCCCAAAAATAAAGTTTAATATGGGAAATCTGGAATTGAGTGTATAATATAAATATACAGATTGTGGACTGCCGCTTGAAAAAACTTATTTTGGAGGATAAAGAAAATGAAACGCTTAATAATTCTCACAATAGTTTTAGCCTGTTTCGCAACGCTTTGCCTCGGGCGCAGCAGATCCCGTAGTGCGCCACAGATGATAATCCAGCTAACAGATCCCAATTTGAAAGGGGCTATCAGCCTCGAAGAGGCATTGGTCAAGCGGAGAAGTGTACGACAGTTCAGCAGCGAACCGGTTAAACGTTCACAAATCGGCCAATTGGCCTGGGCCGGTCAGGGCATAACAGAACCACAAAGAGGCTTGCGAACGGCTCCTTCGGCAGGGGCGATTTATCCCATAGAACTGCTTTTTGCAACTCAAGAGGGTCTGTTTGTTTATCGCCCGGCCGATCACAGCCTGCTGCAAATCGGGGATCAGGATATCCGCAACATGCTGGCGACAGCCGCTTCGGGGTCTGAATCAGTGGCTGGAGCCGGCTGTGATATCATCGTTGCCGGCAATGTGAGAAAGCTGACCGATCGATTCAAGGACAAGGCCCGAACATACATGCACATGGAAGTCGGACATATCGCCCAGAATATCCTGCTGCAGGCTGTCTGTTTAGACCTGGGAGCCGTAACTATCGGTGGTTTTGATACAAAGGAGGTCCGCAAAGTCTGCAGACTCAGAAGAGACCTGGAGCCACTTTATATAATTTGCGTCGGTTACCCGGCGGGAGAGGGGACAGCGGAAACAGCCGAAGGACAAGCCAGCGCAGCAGGTAAAAAAGCGGCATTAATCATCGGCAGCCAGAATTTTCGCGATGAGGAACTCTTCGAAACAAAGCGTGTACTCGACGCCGCGCTGGTGCAAACAGTCATTGCAAGCACAAAAACCGGCGTGATACAGGGTGTGCTCGGAAACGTAGCTGAGGCTACTATTCCCGTGAACCGATTGAAAGTCGACGACTACGATGCGATAATCTTTATAGGCGGCCCAGGAGCAGCCGAGTATGTCGGCAACCCTACTATAATGAACATGGTGCGTGAGACGGTCCGCAAGGGAAAGGTTCTTGCGGCGATCGGCGTGGCGCCCACGATCCTGGCCAATGCGAACGTGCTCGCCGGTATCCGGGCAACCAGCTTCTTGTCCGAACGAGACAGACTTATTCAGGCCGGCGCTATATATACTATTTTCCCTGTTGAGCGGGAAAGATCCATCATAACCGCCACCGGACCGGATGCTGCCGTACAATTCGGAAGAGTCATTACAAATGCACTCGCCGGAAGATAATATTTATAAAACGTACTCTCGCAGAAGGTACTTAGATTAATCTTTACTAATGGACTGCCGAAAGAGGCGAACCTGCAGATTTAAAGTGTATCCTTAGAATTGCTGTAACGATTCGTAATTGGTAACCGCCGGTCCTTACCGAATGCCTTCGGCGTGATTTTTATTCCGGGCGGAGACAATCTTCTTTTGTACTCGTTTCGGTCGACCATATGAATAACCTTGCTCACCACGTCCTCCGGCAGGCCCTGCGCAACAAGCTCTGTTATGGACTTATCCTCTTCGACATAGCCTTTGAGGATTTTGTCGAGCAGGTCATAATCTGGAAGCGAGTCGCTGTCTTTCTGGTCCGACCTGAGTTCGGCACTTGGCGGCCTGGTTATCACATCCTCCGGTATAATTTGGCGCCCGGCGACCCTGTTAATATGCTCGGCCAGTTCGTAAACGGTCGTTTTCGGAACGTCCTTTATTATTCCGAAGCCGCCGGCTGTGTCGCCGTAGAGAGTCGAGTACCCGACCGCCGTCTCGCTCTTGTTGCCGGTAGTCAGCACGAGCGA
>CAZHBL010000811.1:0-2465 GCA_964530105.1 uncultured Pirellulales bacterium
AAATTCTCGAACCACTTACGTGTGTTGGCAGGATCAAGTGCTTTTGCACGCTCAACTATGTCAGCGAATATTTCTTCAACTTCCGGAGTTGCCACACCGCTGTCCTTCGTGAATCGATGTTCTATACGAAAAGCGACTGACCACCAGAACATCCATGTTAGAGGATTCCCATTTTGCCCTGTACGAATAATGCGTTAGTTTATACTCAAAAAGCGCAGGACGATAGCCGAAATCTAACCAGAACCGCTCAACTTGTCAAAGAAAATTTTATCCTGTAGCAATTCAACTTGACTGATTCTTACGTAAGCGTTGTTTTTATAAGAATATATGAAACTTTTCATTCTGAGCGCAGCGAAAAATATCCAACGGCAACATAGTGTAAATCCTGTCTAAATCCCAGATGCTTCACATAGCACGTCCTGAGTTAAATCGAAGAATCGTATGTAGAATGGAGAATTGTAATTAATTTAAGCCAATAGTAAATCGTAATTAGTAAATCCGGAGGCTCTCAGGCCGGGTGATTTGGCAAAACGAAGCCAATTTCAGTATCCCGCACCACCCCAAAGGAGCGGAAACAAGAAAGGATACTTGAAATTATCTCAAATCCGGATACTATCAGGGCTGAACTGGAACCATTTGGAAGCATAAAAGCCGCTTCTAATGTAAATTAGAATGAATCTTTATAAAAAGGCAAACAAAGATGGGAATCTTCACTAAAACAGCAGGATTTCTCAAAGACAGGTTAGGAAAAACACGGGCCAAAATCAGCTCTTCACTCTCTTCAGTATTGAGTTTGGGCAGAAAGATCGATGAAAACCTGCTCGATGAGCTGGAAGAAACGCTGATCCGCGATGATATCGGCGTTGAGACAACGGACAAGCTCGTCTCGGAACTGCGGGAGGCTTATCGCAGCAAAAAAATCGCCACAACCGACGATATTATACCGTTTCTTAAGGAGCACATCAGAAACTACTGGCCGGACCGCGACAGACAGCTACATCTGGCCCAGACCGGCCCGACTGTTGTCCTTGTTGCCGGCGTCAACGGCACCGGCAAAACCACGAGCATCGCCAAACTCGCGTATATATTCAACAAAAATAACAAAAAGGTCATTGTTGCCGCCTGTGATACATTCCGTGCCGCTGCTGTGGAGCAGTTGACAATCTGGGCCGAGCGGATTGGTGTACAAATCGTCAAGCACAAAAGCGGCAGCGACCCGGCGGCCGTAGCCTTCGACGCCTGCGAAGCCGCCCTCGCCAGAGATACAGACATCCTGATTCTCGACACAGCCGGCCGAATACACACAAAAAAGGACTTGATGCAGCAACTGACAAAAATCCGCGATGTCGTTGCACGCAAAATTCCCGACGCCCCGAATGAGGTACTGCTGGTTCTCGACGCCACGACAGGCCAGAATGCAATCTCGCAGGCAAAATTGTTCACCGAAGCGATTAACGTTACCGGCATATTCCTGGCCAAGCTTGACGGTACGGCACGCGGCGGAATTGTTATTGCAATCAAAGACCAGCTCGATATCCCGGTAAAATTCGTCGGTTTGGGCGAAAAACCCGAAGATATAGCAGAGTTCGACCCGGCCACATTCGTGGAGGCATTGTTTACCTAACGAAACATTTCGGAGGAACGAAAAATGAAAACATCGGCCGCTAAAGCGTCAAAAGAAGGTTTTGTGCTGTTAGCCTGCTTATTCACTATCGTCTTAGCTGGCACAATTTTTGCCGAAGAAAGGGTAGTGCCGTACCAGCTAAACGCCGGTCCACTGCTCTGGACTTCGGAGCCTCCCGAGGGCATCCCTTTCGAACAATCCAAAGAACTCGCCGGGATATTATTTACCGGCGTGCATAGCGACTATCGAGCCGCCGATACATGGTATCCTTCCTGGGCCTCGGACGGCAATTTATATTCACCGTGGACAGATGGACAAACAGCCGGCATGAATTCCAGCTCCGGCGGCCCCGATGCGACTACTGGCCAGGCCGTGATGATAGGCAATGACCCTATCAATCTCGAAATCAAGGCCCTCGGCACGACTAAGGGCGATCCCCGCCCTTATGAAGGCCGTTACCCCTGCGGCAGTCTCGTTTATAACGGCGTCTGGTATTACGGCACATATTGCCTTGGCCCTGCAGGAAGCGTTATGCACGAGGGCATGAGATGGAATTGGCCGGTTTTAGGTCCCATTCCCGGCTTCCGTATCTCTACCGACTACGGCAAAACTTGGACGGACAGCCCACACACGCCGGCTAAGCCCCTTTTTCCCGAACCGAAAAAATTCATGGGCTCAGTGAAAATCGGGTCACCCAAATTCGTAGACTTCGGTAAAAACATGGAACACTCGCCCGACGGCAAAGCTTACCTGGTCAGTTACGGCGCAGAAGAAAACGATCCCAAACCTCGATATGCCAACCTGAGCTGGATTTCCGGCGACCAGATTTATCTTACAAGAA
>CAZHBL010000812.1:0-2459 GCA_964530105.1 uncultured Pirellulales bacterium
TGAGTACAGGTAAAGTTAAATGGTTTAATGCAAAAAAGGGATTCGGCTTTATTGTCCCCGATGATGGTGGAGATGATTTGTTCGTTCACCACTCGGAGATTAAAACCGACGGCTATGCCTCGCTTGATGAAGGCCAGAAGGTCGAGTTCGAGATCGGACAGGGCAAAAAAGGTCCATGTGCGACCAACGTAGTTCCGGCGTAAGTCGTACAACAAGATTAGCGGCAATCGAAAAGACCCTGTTACATTACAGGGCCTTTCATCGTATTGTTTCGTTGGAGTGTGACTATTGTGAACAACTACAGCAGGAAAAGCATGCAAAAATAAGTAAATCTTTTTTGGCTTTCTCAAAGTTTACATGACAATGGTTGGCAGTTCGAGAGAGTTCAGTCCTTTTCGTTTGACGTAAAGAAAAAAGTACAAAACCAGAACAAAACGGTAACATTTGACTGGTATAATTGCTCCTGTTGATGCAACAGTCTTCTCATTCTAAGGAGCCGATTATGAAAAATACTGGACAGGTATCTTTCATTAGCCACCACACTGGCGGGGTTAGACTGGTATGGAAAGTGCTGATAGCTGTAGTGGTCTATGTGGCTGTTTCCTTTCTTCTCCGATTTATACCAATTCTTTCTCATCACAACGTTTCAGGCCAGCCGTGGCATAGATCGGCAGGACGCACTCGAGGCTGCCAAAGCGTTAGTATTTGAGCACCCGACCTGGTCAACTGCCCTTGGCATGGTCAGTGGCTGCTCAGCGAAAAATAAGCTTCGGCGTTGAATTTGTAAGCGCAGAATACTCAGGAAAAACTGAGGCTGGATAAGAGATTCTGCCTCAGGCATCAATGAGAAGCCTAACTTGGTGTCATCACGCGGATTGACAGTTTACGGAGCCGGAAAAAGCACTTCTGGCTGCGAGCTGGGCGGAAAAGCTGAGAGACCCTGCCGAAGTTCCTGCTTAACTACGTTGCCAAGTCTTTGATGTTCTGCTTCCATGTCGCCTACGATTGGATCAATGCATCCCATAAGCGAGACGGCTAAAAAAATCGCAGTGGCGACTGTCAATACTCTTGTCCTTATCGAACTATAATGGCTTTTCATCATTCTCCCCTTATATCAAAACAGTGATTTTTTCTGATTTCCAACGCTTCCGATTTCAGTGACTGTCTGCGCACTATCGAGAAACTCGCCTCCTCCGTTGAGATCAGATATGTCTCGATACTCAGCATTAGGCAACGAGCCTAAGCAGCAGTCGGTATAGCTGGAATGCTCATTTAGCACATAACATCCCACTCTTAAATAGAAGAGATTTTAATGTAGGAATCTACACTAACCGCCCCACCAAAGCTACTTTAATTATTATATCCGATTGTGCTTAAAAGTCAAGTTAAAAGTAACTCACACTCCGGGGTTTGTTTCGGCAGCAGATTCTGTTTAAGATGTCTTAACGGCTCATGAGAACCCAAAAATCGTTTATATATCCTTGTAATATAAGGGTTTGTGATGTGCTGAAATGCGAAGCCATTGTCATCTCAGTATCGTCCGGCCTGCACACTTTCCTCAAGCAAATCTGCGAAGATTTATTACTGCCGTACATGGAATTGTTTTGGGAAGTTTGTCCCCTTTTGTCCTATAAAACAGGGCCTATACCGAATTACTCAGTATAGGCCCCGAACTAACACAAGACCTGATGGTATTGGCTACAAACGTCTTTACTCAGCAGCGGCTTCTCTCGGCCGATACAGGCGAATATCATCAAAGTACATTTTTCCCGAACCGCTTGGGATTGTCATGTTGCCCTTGTTGCCCAGTCCGATCGCGATCCTGTCAATATTTGTCAGGACTATGCCCTGATCAGTAAAAGCCTGAAGCGGGATAATCCACTCCGTCCAGGTGTCGATCTGTGTTGCAGCTGGATCTTCGTGATAGACCACAGCAATTCCATTGAGAACCACATACAACGGCTCAGGATCGTTACTTGTTATCCCAATATCCTGGTCCATCCACTGCTGCTGACTAATGTTACCGGTGATACTGACGTCGGAGAAGACGGCGTTACATGTTGCATCTGCGTTATGTGACGTCACTGCCAAACCTATATAGACATTAGCATTCATCTGGATGCTCTGGGATGTGAAGCCCTCTACCGATACCCAGCTTGAACCGTTAACCGAATGGTAGGCTGTAAAGTTACCGGCTAAGCTACGTTCCAACTTCACCCAGTGTGGTGCGGTGATCCCAGTCTGGTTCGAGGTGTAACTATCTAGGTCCGTTTCAATACGACCCTCGGAGGCAACTCCGTTATTGGGCGTAACACATACAATCGCGTGTTTGGAGCCCGGCTCCAGTGTCTCACGTATCATAACGCCGGCCTTGGCCCACGGATCTGTGTTATCGACACTCACGACCCTCGCTATAATCGAGCCGGGGCCGGTAAGCATCTTGTAGGCAAAGTGGAACT
>CAZHBL010000813.1:0-2455 GCA_964530105.1 uncultured Pirellulales bacterium
GACATTAGCTCTTTCAGGTCAATGGAAGTGAAAATGAAAAACAGCAATAAAAAATACAATTATGACTCACAGATCAAAAGTTCCGCATCTTTGAGTTTCAGGGTATACTTTTATATTGCCTGCTTTACGTTTTTGTCTTTCCGCCTCATAACATCTCTTACAGGTACCGCCTATGCGAATTCCGCCACCGGGGATAGTAAGAAATTATCGCAGAGCAGCGTTATAACTTCGAGAGATTCGAAGAATATAAGCGCGCTCGAATTGCTGAGGTCTAAAGTTAGTATTGCCAAAAGCGAGAACGATACGAAAAGCAGGGACCAGCTCAAACAAATCATCGAACAGATTCGCTCCGTTGAGTTCGAGCCGCAAAAGCAGGCCGCGGCGCCTGTTGTTATCCCTGAAAAAGCTCCGGCGGTCGAACCTAAAGAAACTGTACCTCATGTGCCGGTACAGAAGGAAAAAGAGAAACAAGTAGCCGAGCCCAGGCTGCCGAACGAGCCGATAACCGGCGAGACGTTGCAAATGCTCAGAAATCTGGCGCAAAATCCGGAGAAGCTTAATAATCCTCTTGAGCTTGGTGAGATTTTATTTGTTAGCGGAAACGTGAAAGAAGCTTCGTTGTTTTACCGGGAGGCACTGAAGCGTAAAGATCCGAATGACGTCAGCGTGTCCCTGGACAGGGCCTGGATATTGTTTCAGATAGGCAACTGCCTGCGGAACGAAGATCTGCCGGCGGCGGCGAAGATGTATCGACAACTTCTTACGGAATATCCGAATGCACCATGGGCAGACCTGGCAACCGCCCGGAGTAATTTAATCGCCTGGTACTTGAAAGACAAACCCGTTAAGTTGATTGCCGAAGTAAAGCGTGCCGGAAGTAAACAAGACAACATTAGATGACAGAAGCATGGGTAAACAGGAAGATATTGCGAACGTACTTATAGCCGATAACGATCCCGAGTTGGCTCGATTTATGCTTGAGATTCTGGCCCGCAAGGGAATCCGCGGACATCTTGTCGGCAAGAAAGAAAAAGCGCTTGATTTTATCAGCAAGGGCGGTTGCGATTTTGTTTTTACCAGTGACACGATAAACCCCCGGCCGAACCAGCCCGGTCTGGCTCAGGATGGTTTTGAGCTGCTGTGTAAAGTCAGGGAGAACTGGCCCGAACTACCGGTCGTTATGATCGCAAAGGCCAAAGAAGCGGATCCCCAAAATCAAACTGTAAGGACCGCGGTCAGAGCTGTTCGCCTGGGTTGTTGTGATTTTCTGATCAAGCCGCTCGATCGCGAAAAAATAGAAATGCTGCTGGATACCTTTCTGCCTAATCATAGTGTTTCGACAGCAGCTTCGGCTAATGTGGATACCAACTGTCTGTACAGGATTGTGGGCAGAAGTGCGAACCTCATTCAGGTTGTCGAGCTTGCCGGGAAAATCGCTCCGACTTCGGCGCCGGTTTTAATAAACGGTGAAAGCGGGACGGGCAAGGAGCTGATTGCTTATCTTATCCATCACAGAAGCAGAAGATCTCAGGGCTCGTATATCAAAATCAATTGTGCAGCGTTAAGTGATTCGCTTCTTGAAAGTGAGCTTTTCGGCCATGAGAAAGGTGCCTTCACCGGTGCCTGCGCTCAACGCAAGGGCCGATTCGAAATGGCCCATGGCGGAACTCTGCTTCTGGATGAG
This sequence comes from uncultured Pirellulales bacterium, assembly GCA_964530105.1. Classification (GTDB taxonomy): domain Bacteria; phylum Planctomycetota; class Phycisphaerae; order Sedimentisphaerales; family Anaerobacaceae; genus JAFGPJ01. The sequence goes on from CAZHBL010000813.1 coordinate 1,685, forward strand.
ATTACAGAAACGCCTATAAAGTTTCAGGCCACGTTATTGAGGGTTCTCGAACAGCAGGATTTTGAGCGTGTCGGCGGAAATGAAAGTGTTAGAGTCGATGTTCGAATAATAAGTACGACGAATAAAAATCTGTTAGAGGAAGTCCGGCAGGGCAGGTTCCGTCAGGACCTCTATTACCGGTTAAGCGGGGCAAGATTGGTAATCTGTCCCCTGAGAGAACGAAAGGAAGACTTATCCGACCTTGTGTGGTATTTCGTTAACCTTTATGCCCACGAGGTGCAACGTCGTATCACGAAGCTTGATCCTGTGATGATGGATATTTTTGCCAAATACTATTGGCCGGGTAATGTCCGGCAATTGCGCAATGTCGTACGAACATCGCTTACTTTGGGAGCCGGCCCTACACTGTCGTTGGCGGATGTCTCCTGGCTCTTTGACGAATTACAGCCACTGACACAGCAGGATCTCGCTGATTATGACTTGTCGCGTGAAAAATATGCACATAGCGATTTCGGACTTGGAGGAGTGCCGCTTGAACAGGTGGAAAGGCGGGCCATTATAGATACATTACGCCAGACAGGAGGCAACCAGACGAAGGCTGCAAAGGTATTGGGTATCAGCGACCGAACGCTGCGAGACAGAATACACCGCTATCGGCAAGAAGGCAGTTTGCAGTTAGCATGATTACAATTTCCTTGTAAGAAATGATTGAGGCAAAAAATGGCAGATGCGGATGATATAAAAGAGCAGGAAGAGCAGGAAGGGCAGGAA
>CAZHBL010000814.1:0-2451 GCA_964530105.1 uncultured Pirellulales bacterium
TCGAGCTGGTCACAAACGGAAAAGTGCCGTGATCCAGATCGAGCAGCGAGCCCTGAGCGCCTTCGAAAAGAATGGATTTGCCGCCGGCAATTGATTTGTGCAGAAATTCGGTCGTATCTGTAGTGAAAGGCAGCAGTCTGTCGGCGTAGATTTTACACTTCTCCAGGATTTCGGCTGTAACTATCGACTTGGCGTTATAAAGAGCCATGAAGATTTTGTTCTTGTACTCGACGATCGTTTTCAGTTTGGATTCGAGCGCCTCGATGTCCCTTAAATCGCCCATTCGTACTGAATAGCTTCTGCCCACCTTGTCTGCATAACAAGGGCCGATGCCTCTAATAGTTGTGCCGATCTTATTTTTGGCGAGCGAATCTTCGCGTAACTGGTCCTCTTGCTTGTGATAATCCAGGACCACGTGGGCGTTTTCACTAATCCGCAGCCGGCCGTCGAGCGAAATACCTTTCTCGGCGAGTGTGTCGATTTCCTGTATCAGTACGTCCGGATCGACGACGACACCATTGGCGATTACACATTCGGTGTCCGGCCGGACCGAGCCGCTGGGCAGAAGGTGCAGGGCGAATCGGCTGTCGCCTACGACAACTGTGTGGCCGGCATTGGCGCCGCCCCCGTATCGCACAACGATATCACTGTGTTCGGCGAGAATATCGACAACCTTGCCTTTGCCTTCGTCACCCCACTGTAATCCTACAACGCAGTAATTCATTTGAATCCGTTCCTTTTTATAGTATGCCTAATCTTTATTTCCGTCAGTCCACAGGACGCCTTACGGCCGGTTCCAGAGGACTGCAACGGGCAGAATACCAAGTCTGTCTTAAAAATTCAAGCTTTCCGTTTCCTTTGCGAAGAAACTTGTTGATTATGAAAAAAGGATAAAAACTGTGTAAATCTGAGCGATTCCGTGTCTGAAAGTAGTTTTTAGACACAGATTAACAACGTTAAACACGGCATTAAGAAATGATTAGTTTACATTTTAAATATCTGCGTCCATAAGCGTTCATCTATGGTTCTATGACAGTCAATGTAACATAAATCCACCCGCTTGTTTCCGTCAAAACATGTCATTAGAAAGCACAATTCATTAAAAAATATACCCCCTATGTGGCAGGTTTACTCCTTTAAAAAGACCTCAATGAGAGGGAGAAATAAAAGGTGTTCCCCGATTTCCCAACAATTGACAACGGCTTAGTCTGTTCTATTATTCAAACTATATTCCGCACCTATACTATAGAATAAATAGCAAGATGGTACAACAAGCGGTTAATTGGTTCCACCCGCGGCTTTAGCGGCTTTGCGTGCACGTTCTTTGGTCTTGCGCGGAGCATTGGCGCTACGCGTTTTTATTTGTTTTTCCCGTCTCTTATTGAGTCTGTCTCTGCGTCTTCCCATAAAAATACCCTTTTACTACTTTTGCCCAATCTGTTCCGTTGTGTCAGGTTTCAGGACATTTAAAGCATTTTCTGTATTATTAAGCTTCTCTATTAAATAAATAGCCACGCATTCTATGCGTAAAACACAGGGAATGCAATCAACTTTTACGGAAAATATGCTTTAGCAAGCATAACTCATCGAAAAATGTACCCTCTATGAAGCAGGCGGACATCTTTAATTCCCCGATTACGATGCGCCTTCGAGTCGGTCGGCGACCCAGACTTTAATGATTGACTGACGAGGCACACCCAGCCTCCTTGCTTCCTTATCCAGCAGATGAATCATCCACAGGGGGAAATCAACATTGACCCTTTTGTGCTGCTGTTCGGGCCTTCTTGCCTTTGTCATATCAAGGTATTTGGAGACATCTTCGCCGTTATCGAACCGCTTGTCGAATTCACGAGCTTTCATAAATATTGACCTCTTCTTTTCTTGCACGACGCACAGAGATGATTCTTATCTTATCGCCTCTGTAAGTTATAATCCCTGAGAAGCATTTGCCGGCGATTCTCCCTACAACCAGGAATCTTGCCTCATCGCTGGTTCTCACGGGAATCTCGATTAAATCAGGATCATCCCAAAGCTTCTGAGCTTGATTGAAATCTATCCCGTGTTTCATCTTATTGCTGACGCTTTTATTATCGTCAAATTCGAATTCCATGTATAATAATTATACCTTAATTATACCCTCTGTCAAATAAATATTTTATGCACAACGTGGGAAAAAAGCGCGTAGGGTGCGTTGAAACGCACCATTTGGAGTATTTAAATTCATTTTCTCCTCCTGCAAAATATATCCCGTACGCACGAAATCATCAAATACAGCCCGGCATGATTTTATTCTCTAAGAATCTAAATAATCAATAATCAATAGCAAATAATCAATACCGTAAGGCATCCTGTGGATAATCAATCGCTATGCCTGTCATTAGCAAGCACAACTCATCGAAAAATGTACCCCCTATGGGGCAGGCGAACACCTTTAATTACCTGGCCAATTTT
>CAZHBL010000815.1:0-2445 GCA_964530105.1 uncultured Pirellulales bacterium
AGTAAGCCCGTCGGCTCCAATATTCTGTTCGTCGACGGACATCTCGAATGGCGCCCATTTCGGGACATGGTCGTTCGCTTCTCGCCTCCATATCATTGGTGGTAATGCCAAAGGTTGTATTTTTAACGTAAGAATCCCTGCTAACATGTGGAAAAGCAAATATTCAGGGGCTATATGAAAATGATGGCATTTTCCATTATAGCAATTCACACCAGACAGGTTAAAACCAGTAGGCCGTATAAAGTGTATTCGCCAAGGTACAATCGGTGAATTCTACTTGACGGGATTGGAGCTAATCTGATATAAATAATAATGTGAATAACTGCGGATTCTTGGTTATTTGACTTGTAATATGGCGTGATATAAGCTCGGTGGAGCAGTGCGTGTGGGGCTTATATGTATTTAATTATGGAGGAGATCAACGAATGGAATATAACAGCATCGTATTGTGCAGTCGGTAATCCTTCATCATAAAATGATCTATATTTAGCATCTGCAGAAAGTGAGGTTAAGTCGGGCGGTAAGAAGTTGTGCTTAACAGGCACAGGATAGTGAAGAGCAACGACTGTTTTGGTTCGTGGCCAAAACAAAGACACTTTTTTTGTGAGGAGAAAGATCATGTTGTACAAAAAAATCTCTTATTTAGTTCTAATGATGATACTGGTAAGCACCGTATCCGGGCAAGTCAATGATTGGACGAACGCAACAGGAAACGGGCGCTGGATGGATCCGAATAACTGGTCTCAAGGCGTGGTGCCGGGTCCTGGCACGGGCAACACTCGAATCAATCCTGATACGAATGCCGATCCCAATAATCTGATGGGTCCGACCATTGGTGTGGGGGAGATTGCAATAACGGATGCGGCAGATAATTGGGGTCCTGAATGGGGATTATCACTTAATATCGAAGGCGGCAACCTCACGAGTGCCGGCTTTGTGGGTTTGGTTTCGGTAGGCAGTGAAGCTGATCCTTCTGTGATTAATCTTGGCACAGATGGCAGCGGTGGCTGGCTGGATCTAATTAACTTCCTCGTGGGTGATAGCTGGTGGTACCACGGCGGGCCATATGTTACATACAACCAGGGGAGTGGCACAGTCATTATCCGCGATTATTTGTGGCTGGGTGGTAAAGCAAACCTCTACGGCGGGATTATGTATATCTTCAACGGAGTTGCTATGGCTTCTGTGGGCCAGCCTTCAGATATATGCACATTGAATATCGAGGGCGGTACGCTGATGCTGCCACTAATTGCGACGGCTGATGATCCTGAGACTCCTGAAGATGAAACTGTTGACTTTGCTACTGTTGTACAGGGCTGGATTGTGGATGGCTATTGTGTAGCCTACGGCGGAACGGGTGAAATCGTCATTGAGGAAACAGAGAGCTGGACAAAAGTCACAGCAATTCCAGAACAGATCGAGCCCGAGCCCGGTCCGGAATAAATAATACCGGAGCTGTAATCCTGATAAACAGGCAGGTATCGCTCTACAGGTAATCAATTGCTAATGCTGTATCGAGGAATCTGTTCTGCGACGGCTCGGCGTTGAGGGTGGCTATAGCCATTCCAGGGCCTTCTTGAAAGGTACGCTTAGCTCCACCTGTAACAGGATTCCTGCCGGAGTTAATCTGCTGTGGGAGATCCGTGAATCTTGTATTGGTTCATGGCCTTGACAATCCCTGGATTTTGGGATGGGTTTTGGTCTCTATTTGAAGGAGAGTATTATGTGTAGCAGAAAATTTTGCCTTACGGTTTCTTTTGTCCTGGTGTTCGGTCTGGCTGGAAGCGCAATCGCCCAGGATAATTACTACTGGACGAACGCCAGCGGTGATGGCATGTGGAACAGGGATAAAGAACCGTATAACTGGGAAAGAGCGCCCGCGTGGAATCCGGATGGACCCAGAACACCATGCCCGCCGCCGGAACATAATTCTGCCGATGTCTGGATTTCCGGAAATCCAACCACGCTCGCAACACCATTAGTTATTCCCATGGAGTACAATGCCGACTGCACATATGGCGTAGATTATGGCACGATTTTCGGGCCGGAGTGGGGACTGCAAGTGGATATTTACGGCAGTCTGACCTACAGATGGTACCTTGTGCTGGCGCAGGCCATTGAAGGCCTGGTCGATTCCAGCAATCCTGACAATGATCCGAACCGCAGCGTTGTAAATATGTACAGCGGCTCCAGAATACATGGTACTCAAGACAGCCCGGGCGACCCTGAGCGAGCCGAGGGCATTGCCATCGGTACCAACTGGTGGGCTCCCCTACCCTATGTGACGATGAACATGTACGAGGGATCTGAGTGCCTTGTTAACTGGGCCTGGATCGGCGGTCACCTGAATATGTATGGCGGCACGTTTGATGTCATGGTTGGTGTTAACATGGGCATCGGCACACCTGAAAACGTGCCTGATGAACTGATCAGCGTGGATATCTA
>CAZHBL010000816.1:0-2444 GCA_964530105.1 uncultured Pirellulales bacterium
AATAACGCCATAAGACGTTATTTTACAAATATTTATGAATTTTACAGAAGTGTTCCGGTGATAATGAGTAAGGAGAATAGATAGATGAATACTTTTGAGAACCTGACCCGCAGAGATTTTTTAGGTCATAGCCTGAGGCTCGGGGCGGCGGGTCTTGCCGCTTCCTGCAAGGCGGCATCAACCATGGCGTCCGCTGTCGGCGACCGCTGGCAGATCGGCTGCTATACCAGGCCGTGGGCAAAGTATGATTATCGCGTGGCGTTTGATGCCATTGCAGAGGCGGGTTTCAAGTACGCTGGCTTGATGACGGCAAAATCGAAGAACAACCTGGTGATTTCGGTCGAAACCACGCTCGAAGAGGCTGAGCTGGTTGGTCGTGAGGCCCGAAATCGCGGGCTGAAAATTCCTTCGGTTTACGGCGGCGGAATCCCCGTGGAAAAGTCGCTCGAAGCGGGCATCGAAGGGCTGAAAAAGCTTATTGATAACTGTGCCGCCTGCGGCGCGGGCAACCTGATGATGGGCGGCATCGGCGACGAAAAGCTTTACGACGCGTACTATAAGGCCATTGCCGAGTGCTGCGATTATGCCGCTGAGAAAAAAGTTGGGATAAGCGTAAAGCCACACGGAGGCCTGATCGCCACCGGTCCGCAGTGCCGAAAGACCATCGAGATGGTCAATCACAAGAACTTTCGAATCTGGTACGATCCAGGCAATATCTACTACTACTCGGACGGCAAGCTGGATCCGGTTACCGAAGCGGCCAGCGTCGATGGCCTCGTGGTCGGTATGTGCATCAAGGATTATAAGGACCCCAAAAGTGTCGAGTTAACCCCAGGGACTGGCAGAGTGGATTTTCCCGCCGTACTGGCACGGCTGAAGAAAGGCGGCTTTACCGGCGGCCCGCTGGTCGTTGAATGTCTTGAGCCGGGCGACCTTGAGCATACGCTCGCCGAAGCGAAAAAGGCACGGCTGTTTGTCGAAGGACTGACCGGTCAAAAGACATCATCCGCGAGCCAGTTATCCGGTCGCGTCGCTCAATTGACAGCGGGCCTCGCGGTTGCCGATATTACGCCGCCCATCGGTTACCGCATGAGCGGATACTTCAATGAGCGATTGAGCACGGGCACGTCGAATCCGCTTCATGCGAAAGCGATTGTTCTTCGCCAGGGTGAGACGTCTGCGGCTATGGTTTTCTGCGATATCATCGGCTTATCGCTCGATGTTTCATCGCGCGCCCGCAAGCAAGCCGCCGAGCGAACCAGCATCCCGGCATCGAATATCCTGATTGCCGCCACGCACTCGCATACAGGGCCGCTCTACTTTGGCGCCCTGAGGAAACATTTTCACGATTTGGCCGTTGCCGAGCATGGCAGCGACCCGTGTGAAAAAGTGGACTACGCCGAAGAATTGGTTGAGAAGCTTGCCGCCGTTATTACGCAGGCCAACGCGGCGGCAAAACCGGTTTTCCTGTCGGCAGGCTCGACCGGGCAACAAGGTCTTTCGTTCAATCGGCGGTTCCACATGAAAGATGGGACGGTGCGTTTCAATCCCGGAGCGTTGAATCCCGATATCGTGCGTGCTGCCAGCCCGATCGATCCCGAGGTTGGCATGGTATTTCTCCGCAATGCAGACAGTGACAACGACGTTATCGGGGCGCTGGTTAACTTCACCCTCCATCTCGATACGGTCGGAGGGACAAAATATGCAGCCGACTATCCTTATTATCTGGAGCAGTCGTTGCGGGAGAAGTACGGCGATAAGTTCGTTCTTCTGTTCGGCACCGGCACGTGCGGCGACATAAACCACATCGACGTTACGAAAACGGAACGCCTCCAGACGGATTATATCGGCAGGACATTGGCTGAGACGGTCAAAGCGAAAAAGGAATTTCTGGAGACCGTTACCGAGCCTATGCTGGGCGTGCGGAGTGGGATTGTCGAGGCTCCGCTACAGCAATTCAGTTCGGATGAGATTGCCTGGGCCCGTGAGAACATCAAAAAGGTTGGGACAAATGAACTGTCCTTTATCAAACAAGTCGAGGCGTACAAAATACTCGCAAGAGAGATGCGTCCGGGCCAGACCATACCGCTTGAAGTTCAGGTATTCCGTCTGAGCCGGGATGTGGCTGTCGTTGGTCTGCCGGGTGAGGTCTTTGTAGATCTGGGGCTTTCGATTAAGCGAGCCAGCCCCTTTGCCACTACGCTGGTGATTGAATTGTGCCAGGATGCGCCGGGTTACATACCCACGAAAAAGGCATTTGCCGAGGGCAGCTACGAAACGGTCAATTCGAGGATCGCCCCTGGAGGTGGCGAAATGATGACCGAAGCGGCAATTCGGCTGCTGAAGGAACTGGGCCGGTAGCGATCTGATCGTTATTAGGAGAAGTACCATGAGATTTATAAAAATGCACGGCATAGGCAATGATTATGTCTATGTCAACTGCT